>JAWOFC010000271.1:0-6671 GCA_046482455.1 Halanaerobacter sp.
GATTGTGAAAGGGCAGAGCAGTTACTAAACCAGATTGCATTCGAGTACCCGGAACTAGAAATCAGGAAATTTGATATGACTACACCTGAAGGGGTTGCCCTGGCATGCCCTAACTACTAACTATTGAGCTAATTCATTACACACCTCTATAAAGTTTCACTTTTAAAAGTTCGATTCAGGTATCTTCTTCCTTTAAATAGAAAAAAGCCGGCACCAAGGCCGACTTTTAAGTACTATATTATTCAACTGTAATCTCTTTTTTAGACTCCCATTGTCCATGTAAGTTACAGAATTCATAAGCTCTTAGAGTACAAGACTCCTGTAATTTAACTTTAAATGTAACCTCTGGTCTCATCTCAGGTGTAAAGTTAACTCTTCCTAACTGATAATAATTAGCATATAATTCTACATACTGAATAAAGTGACCCTGTTCCGCGGGATGATCAATCTCACCCATCTTGATTGTAACTTCAAATGGTTCATCCTTCTTAACAGTATCAGGAGCATCAATAATTGGCACATGTTTCTTCTCTAAAGCATTCTCTGGATTCTCAGCACTTTTAATATCATAAACACTCATAAATAAATCCCCCTTAAAATTTTATTGAAACTTTTTATATTCTTCCTTATCAGCACCACAGACTGGACATTTATCTGGGGCACCGTCAATACTAGTATGTCCACATGTTTGACAAATATCAACTGCTTCAATATCAAAATCTTCTTCCTGAGCAACAGCTTCTTTAGCTTGAGAAAAGAAGTCAGAATGAATCTTTTCTGCTTCTAAGGCATAATGAAAAGACTTAATAGCCTCATTTTCGTCTTGTTCCTGTGCTACAGTTTTATAGGCTGGATACATCTGCTCAATCTCATGGTCTTCACCAGCAATGGCACCTGCTAAGTTTTCCTCTGTACTACCGATGCCAAATTCAGCACCAGATGCAACTAAAAAGCCCCCTTCAACATTATCATGAGCGTGAAAGTGATTAGAGGCATGTACCTGTTCGGCATCTGCAACTGCTCTAAATAACAGAGCCACATTAGGATAACCATCTTCCTCTGCTTTATCTGCCCAAACTTGATATCTTTGATAAGCTTGACTTTCTCCACCAAAAGCAGATCTTAAATTTTCAGCAGTCATATCATTCTCAACCATATTCTTACCCCCTTATTGTTGTTATTATCTTCACTAGTTATTACAAAATTAATAACTATTATTAATTATAACAGTATTTTTAGGGTTTGTAAATATATTTGTATTAGATGATAATAATTTTCATTAAATCATTGAAAAGTAAACATTTTAGATCAAACTTTAAAAATGCTAAATTTTGCATTATAATAATAGTAGTAATAAAAACAAATAATTATAAATAGGAGGCGTTATTAATGAGTATTTCACAGGAATCATTAGACTTAGCAATTGACTTAGAACAAAAAGGACATGACTACTATGCGGAAAATGCTGCTAGGACAGATAATCCAATGGCACAGTCTGTTTTAGAAAGTTTATCCCAACAGGAATTAGATCATATTGAAACTATCAAACAGATTGCTGCTGGCAAAGGCATTGAAAATGTAGAGGTTACTCCCTCAAATGTTGAAGAAAATGTGCGCGAAGTTTTTGAATCTTTTTCCGATAAGGAGAAAGAAGAATGGTCAGCTGTTGATGAAGAAGTTTATCGACATGCTCTAAAATTAGAAGAAGATATTTATGATTTATATGCTGACTTAGCCGAAAAGACTGACGGAAAAGAAGAAGAATTCTTTACAGCATTAATGGAAGAAGAAAATAAGCATTATGAATCCATTCAGAATGCTCTCTATTATTTAACTAACAACTCTAAATGGTTAGATGAAGAAGAGAGCAAAGTCTGGAACTGGATGAATATTTAATAAGAAATTTATAACCTTTTTAAATATAGAACCCCTGCATCAATGCAGGGGTTTTGTATTAGGCTCGATTATTTCTTTCTGTCACACCCTTAATTCTTTCTATCAGCTCTTCATTTATCATATCTTTAGTATATCGCCACTGCCAATTATCAGCAGAAGTTCCCGGGGTATTAAATCGCGCTTCACTACCCAGGACTAAAAAATCTTGCAGAGGTGCAATTGCCAACAATGCTTTAGACTCCCATCCCAACTCAATTAAATCCCAAACTATATTATTATGCTGTTCTGCTAAATATTCATCTAAATACTCCAGCATATCCTCTTTATCATCTTCTTTAATATCCTCTTCATACCAACCCAAAGTAGTATTATTATCATGAGTCCCTGTATAAACAATACAATTTTCACTTTCATATGGTGGTAGATAATCATTCTCTTCTTGATTATCGAAGGCAAACTGTAAAATCTTCATGCCCGGAAATTCGAAATAATCTCTTAACTCTTCAACATCATCAGTTATAACACCTAAGTCTTCGGCTACAATCGGAAGCTCACCTAACTGTGCTTTAATAACCTTAAATAGTTCTTTTCCTGGACCATCCTCCCATTCCCCATTAATAGCAGTCTCGGCTCCATAAGGAACAGCCCAATACTGGGAAAAACCACGGAAGTGATCTAAACGAATAATATCTACTAAATCTAACTGCTTTTTAATTCTTTTAACCCACCACTGATAGTTATTCTCCTTTAACTGCTGCCAATTATAAAGGGGATTACCCCATAATTGACCATTCTCATTAAAGTAATCAGGCGGTACTCCTGCAACCTTAGTAGGCTTTAAATTGTCATCAAAGAAAAACATCTCTGGATTGGCCCAAGCATCTGCACTATCCATAGCCACAAAAATAGGGATATCACCTAAAATCTTAATTCCTTTCTGATTTGCATAGTCTTTTACTTCATCCCACTGCTTAAAGAATATGTACTGCAGAAATTTTCTAAACTCTATTTCATCTTTAGACTCTTGGCGGTATCTTTTTAAAGCATCTTCTTCTCTAAATCGAATATCATCATCCCATTTTGTCCAAGACTGTCCGTCAAACTTCTCTTTAATTGCTCTAAACAAAGCATAATCATTTAACCAATCTCTATTTTCAGAACAGAATTCTTCAAAACCATTTCTCTCTTCTGGGGAAGCAGATTCCTCAAAATTATTAAATGCTTTTCGTAATGAGGATATCTTAAAATCAATTACTCTTCCATAATCCACTTTTGCTTTAGGAAATTCTTCTACTCCCTCTAAATCATTCTTAGCAAGATAGCCTTCAGCTACTAATCTCTCTAAATTAATTAAATACGGATTACCTGCAAAAGCAGAAAAACATTGATACGGAGAATCACCATAACCAGTTGGTCCTAGGGGACACATCTGCCAGACTCTCTGTTTAGCTTCTGTTAAAAAATCGATAAAATTATATGCTTCCTCCCCTAATGATCCTATTCCATTTTTACCTGGCAGTGATGTAGGGTGTAAAAACACCCCGCTACTTCTATTAAATTTCATTTTATTATATTTCCTCCTTTTTAAAATGTTATATTGTCACTTGCGTTATAGAAATATCTTTGCCTCTAATATTTCTAAAGACGACCCACTTATTATAATATGGGTTATATTCAATTATTTTCCTATTGAATGAAAAAAACAACAGGACAGACAATATTAATTATAACTCATAACTCCGCTAAGTAAAAGCATAATTTCAAATTTTTTATTTTTATCAAAAGCTAACGAAGAAAAACCCCCTTCACCAGCTAAAATAAAGGGGGGGGCTAAAACTAATTCAATTGAGTTAACTTATACTTAAAAAATTCCTCTCCATTTGGCCCATAGTGCTTTAATCGTTTTTGATAATAGTCATATCTGCCTAATACTTTAAATAAATAATTATTATATAATTGATCTACATCTTTTTTAGCTGCATTCTGATAACCTTGATTATAAGAAACAATTATTTTATTTAGATCATCATTATAATTTTGATAAGATAAACCCAAATAATAGGCAGTAAATCTAATTCCAAGGTCTGTAGCATCTAGCATACGCCACTTATTGTATTTAACTCCTAATCGATTAGCAATCCATTTAGCAGTACTAACTTTCATACTGGAAATACCAATACTAACTCCATCATCATAAGTATCTTTAGAAACAAAATTAGTTTCTGCTTCAATAATTGCTGTTAGAACTAAAGGATCAATATCCACTTCTAGTTCACGAGAATAATAATCACTCCAATAAAGAATAGATTTTGCATATTTCCTAGCTCTATCTTTACTTAAATTCGTATTAGTATTATAGGCAATATTGTGAATGTACTTAATCCGATATGATAGATAACTCTCCAAATTTTGATGATTATAAGCAAATCCCGTATTAGTTGCTCCAAAAAATAAAATTCCAATTAACAATAAAATTACACCAATAACTTTTCGATCCATAGTTGATCACTCCTTATAAAACTTATCTTAGTTTAATAAAAATAATTCTTATTAATAGCTTCTGTGTCTACTATAGATGATTTACTTTAATTTTTCAAGTAAATTTTTTATATCTGGTCTTAAAAGCATTTATAACTGATTCTTAGGCTGAAAAAGATAGTTAGAGATAGATAAACTACTTTAAAAGAATATATTAAGAGAATTATAGTCAAATTTATAATTTTTGCTATCTTATTTAGAATTTAAGTGTAAAAGTCCATGTTAGTGGAAAATAAATATTGAATTTTGTAATAATCTTTAATAATTTTAGACATACTAAAATTGCATTACAACAAATCTGATATTTTAGAATTCGCAATCATTTCAAATTGCCCATTTTAATCTTATTGCTAGAGAATTTTATTTCATTTTGGGACTAAATAACTACGTAAGGAGTTGAAAGTTGAAATGGATCGAGTAGCACTAATCTTAGTATTAATTGGAGCCCTTAATTGGGGATTAATTGGTATTTTTGGATTTGACTTAGTTGCTTTTATCTCAGGAGTTGAGTTTGGAGGTCTTAATCTCTTTAGTAGAATCATCTATACCTTAGTAGGTCTTGCTGGATTATATTCATTTAGTTTTCTATTCGAAGAAGATGAGGCACAGATCGAATAATAAAAAAGGTCTCCAATCTTGGAGACCTTTTTTTATTTCTGAATCTTCTCTTTAATTTTATCCAACTCTGTTTTAGTGATGGCTCCTTTTTTAATATCTTGTATTTTACCCTGTGGGCCAATAAAATAAGAAGTTGGTATTGAAGCTATATTATATCTATCACCAACCTCTTTATTCTCATCTAATAGAACAGGAAAGATATAACTGCCATCATCAATAAATTTACTCACCTTCTCTTTAGCACCACCTAAATTGACTGCTAAAACCACAAAATCATCTTTATTCTCTTTGTGAAATTCATTTAAATCTGGCATTTCTCTGCGGCATGGAGGACACCACGTGGCCCAAAAGTTTAAAAGAAGATATTTACCGCGATAATCAGATAATGAAACCCGTTCTCCATCTAGATTGGTCAGTTCAAAATCAGGCGCAATATTATTAACCTCTATTCCTACTTCTCCTTGTACTTCTTTAGCTTCTTTGTTGAGACTAGGCTTATTTAATTGATAATAGAGCCCTAACCCAATAATCATCAGAACCAGTATAACAATTAATCCTACTTTAAATTTTTTATTCACAAAATCTCCTCCCCTCTTAAAAAATCTGACTTATAACCTGCATCTTATTTAAGAATAATAAGATCCCAAACAGAATTAATACTACTCCACTAATCTTAGATACAAGAGGTAAATATTGATTGACTTTATTAGATACCTGCATAAACTTTTCAATGAAGACAGCTGTTAAGATAAAAGGGATCCCTAAACCTAAAGAATAAAAGACAAGTAGAATAATCCCCTGTATCAACGTGGCAGAAGAACCTGCATAAGCTAAAATAGAAGCTAAGACCGGTCCTATGCAGGGAGTCCAACCAGCAGCAAAAGCCATGCCCATTAAGAAAGCAGTTAACCAACTAGTAGCCTCCTTTGGCCCTTCAACTCGTGCTTCGTGATATAGGAATTCTAACTTTAATAAACCGATTAAATGGAGACCAAAAACTATAATCAAAACACCGCTAATTTTATTAAATACTGGCTTGTATTGAGCAAATAAATCACCAATATAACTAGCAGTTGCCCCCATGATCACAAAGATTAGTGAAAAACCTAGTACAAATGCAATTGAGCGCCATAAAGTCAATGATTTATCCGGCTCTTCATCAGTACTACTGCCTGTGATATAACCTACATAAGCTGGAACTAATGGCAATACACAGGGAGATACAAAGGAAGTAAAACCAGCAAAAACTGCGATTAATAAAGAAACATCTTGCATTCTAGCACCTCCTAATCTAATAACGATCCAATCTTATCCATAATAATCTCTCCTGCTTCTCTCATTTCACTTCTTTCTAACTTGCGGTCATAATAATCATCTAGGGTAAATGGTTTCCCAAAGCGCACTTCTGTTCCTTCTTGTATAGGATGTCTTGTTTTTAGTCCTACCGGTAGTAAGGGAGCTTTAGATTTAGTAGCTAAGAGTACTGACCCTAATTTTGCTCGCCCTAATTTTCCATCCCTATGTCTCGTTCCTTCAGGAAAAATACCTAAGACTTTTTCCTCTTTTATCAAACTTAGTGCCTTCCTAATTGCTTTAGTATCAGGCCGCCCCCGTTCAAC
>JAWOFC010000006.1:0-5940 GCA_046482455.1 Halanaerobacter sp.
GCTGACCTAGACTATTTAAGACTTCAATCGTCAAATCCTTAATCCCCAATGAACTCCCACCAGATAAGATAATCAGATCGCTTGTCTCTAATTCAGACCCTAGAGCAGTAGCTAAGTCTTCTTTTCTATCACCAATAATTCCACCATAATTAATCTTAGCACCTGCTTTAGAGGCGCGACTGCCGATTGAATAAGAGTTAATATCTCGAATCTCTCCTACTGTAGGCTCTTCTGTAGGTGGAATTAGTTCATCCCCTGTAGAAAAGACCGTTACCTCGGGCGGATGAAAGACCTCAACTTCAGTCACTCCAATTCCCGTTAAAGCCCCAATATCTTGAGCACGCAGTAGATGTCCCCCTGCTAATAAGACCTCTCCTGCAGCTATATCTTCACCAGCTTGGACAACATTTTCACCTGCTGCTACAGACTTAGTTATCTCAATCTCATCTCCTTCTAATTCTTCAGTATATTCAACCATCACCACAGCATCAGCCCCAGGCGGCATCATCCCCCCTGTTGGTACTGCAAGAGTTTCTCCCGACTTAAGCTCGGTTTCTGCTTTCTCTCCCATTTTAACTTCACCTACTACTTCTAAATAGATAGGCAGATTTTCAGTAGCACCAAACGTATCTTCACCCTGTACCGCATAACCATCCATTGTGGAGCGGGAGAAAGGTGGTAGATTGATCTCACTCTTAATTTGATGGGCCAAAATCCTGCCCTCTGCTTCTGTAACTGGAACTTTTTCTACTTCTAATTGATTATTTAATTCATCATTCAGAACTTCTATTGCTGCATCTATCTCTATTAAGTTCATTAAATCCGACATAAGATTCCCCCATTCGTTTTATAGCTGTCAGCCTTCGGCTATCAGCTCTCAGCAAATCACAGCTCACAACTCAAAGCTTCATTATCTTAGTTCATAACAGAATGCCCTTCGAGTCTCAAAAACATGAGACTCTCCGTGCAGCCCTAAGCTCTCTACGTTGAGCCAATTAACTGCGCAATCTATATGCTGTTATCTTTGCTGATTGCCTACTTACTACTAATAGCTTGTCTTCTCTTTATTCTTTTAGCTGACGACTGATAGCTGATAGCTGACAGCTAATATACATGCACTGCCGAAGCCTTAAAAGTTACGTAAGCCTCTGAACCTTCTTCTAATTCCATTTCATTTAAAGAGTGATTAGTAATATAGACAATTAATTCAACTCCGATATCAACCTTAACTTCCACTAAAGATAACTTCTTCTCTAAATTAGTCACGACCCCTTGATAGGAGTTACGCGCACTAGACTTAAAAGTATCATAGGAAAGCAGAATATCCTCTGGTCTAATAACTAAATTAACGTCTCCCTCCTCTGCAGTCGTAACTTCCATACTCACCTCATCGTTGACCTTAACTAATTTATCTTCACCTTCTGTCATAATTTGGCCCTCAAATATATTCTTAGAACCCACAAAGTTGGCTACAAAATCAGATTCTGGCTGTTGAAAGACCTCTTCTGCAGCACCTACTTGAATAATCTCCCCATCCTTCATAACTGCAATTCTATCTGCTAAGGCTAGAGCTTCATTAAAATCATGGGTGATATGCAGCGTCGTCGTCTCCAACTCATCATGAATCCTCTTTAAATCCTGCTGTAATTGACTCTTAGTTTCAGGATCTAGAGCACTTAAGGGCTCATCCATCAATAGAATATCAGGCTCCATAATCAAAGCTCGTGCCAAAGCAACCCGCTGCTGTTCGCCCCCACTTAGTGTTTCAGGGTCGCGTTCTAAAAGATGTTCTATACTTAAAAGATTAACTAAGCGCTTTAACTTCTCTTCTTTCTCCTTTGGTGGTGCTTTTTTGATATTTAAGCTAAAGAGAATATTCTCTTTCACATTCAGATGAGGAAATAGAGCATAATCCTGATAGACAAAGCCTATATTTCGCTCTTCAGGATAGAGGTCATTAACTACCTCCCCATTAAATAAGATCTCTCCTGCATCGGGTTGATAGATCCCAGCAAGTGTCTCTACAATAATCGTCTTCCCCGTTCCAGTGGGCCCTAAAATAATAAAATACTCATTCTCCACAATATCTAAACTTATATTCTTAAGGCTAAAATCACCTAACTGTTTAGAAACATTCCTTAACTGAATCAAAGCCATTCACCACACTTTATATTATTTCAACTTTCACTTCTGCTATGTAACAATCTTAAACCTATAAAGACAAATAAAGTAACAATTACTAAAGAAGCTGCTATTGGTCGTGAATATTTGAGCCCATAAGAAGCAAAGCGTTCATAGATTAAAATAGGAGCTACCATCGGATGATAGGCTAAGATTACAACTGCTCCAAATTCAGATAAGCCCCGCGCCCACATCATAATCGAGCCGGAAAAGATATGGTTTAAATTGAGAGGCAAAGAGATCTTAAAGAAAGTCTGTAATGGATTAGCTCCTAACGTCCGAGCTACTTTTTCTAAGCGGGGATTAATTGATTTAAATCCTTCCTTAACCTCATTAATCAAATAAGGCAAACTGACAAACATCATAGCAATTACAATCCCCGCAAATTTTCCTACAAACTCTATCCCTAATTTAGCAAATAATTTCCCACCCCAAAAGCGGTTTCCGAAAACGGTCAATAGAGCAATCCCTGCTGCTGTATGCGGTACCATCACTGGCAAATCGACTATACCCTCTACCAATGATTTACCGGGGAAATCAAAGCGGGCCAATATATAAGCAAGCGGAACTCCTAATACTAAGGTAAGTAGCGTGGCTACCAAAGAAGCCTTAAAAGTAGTTAAAATCGAAGTATAGACCTCTTTTTCTTGGATAGTAGTAACCATTAACTCAGCACTAGAACCAGCAACTAACTTTAATAAAGGTGCCACTATAAATATTAAGAGTATAATAGCTAAAATACTTAGTACTAAATGAAAAAAAGAATAGCGCATATCTTCTTTACCCCTTTATAATAATAGTGCTTTCAGCTAAATTCATATCTGTCATTATAATACTTCACAGATAACTGAGTTTCTTCCCCCCAAATTAATTGGGGCAGCAGGCTGCCTACCTTTTTAAAATAACATCCTGCTAGCCAGATTGTTAAAATCTATTTCAACTAAAGATTGTTATTTTAAGATTACTCTTCCGTAACTAATCCTTGTAATTCTTGTGGTAGATTCTCTACATCATTAACTTTAGCAGGAACAATAGAAGGTTGACCATTCTTCTTCATAATCTCTTGACCTGCTTCTCCTAATAAGAACTCCATAAAGGCAAAGGCTGCATCTTGATTAGGAGCATTGTTCGGGATAGTGATTCCATAAACCATTGGCAGTCCTACTTTAGTAATCTTTGCTCCTGGTTTCTTACCACTCACATCGAAACTCACTGTTTTATAGAAATCAGCATACTGATTTGTCTTCAGGCTAATCTTTTCCGGCAGCTTAACAAATGGTGCATCATGCTGTTTAGCTACCGAACGATAGATAAATAGATAATCTAACTCCCCTGTTTCTACCATAGCAAGTAAGTCTGTCTCCTTTGGTCGCATATTAGAGGGCGGACAGCCTTTATCTAACTTATTAAATAAGCCTGCTTCATTATAATACTTCTCTGCTAGCTTCCAGACTAACTGAGTCCGATATCCACACGGGTCAGCATCAGGATTAGAGTGGCCATATTCTACATCATCTCTTAATAAGATCTCATACCAATTTTTAGCATTAATCTCATCAGCATACTTAGAATCATCAGTATACATAATAGACATCTCATTAGTAGCAAAATTAGCCCGCCACTCAGTAAACTTAGGCATCATTAACTCTTCAATTACTGTATAATCAGCTGAAGCAACTATATCAGCCTTACGACCTAAATCAGTAACTTTTCTTACTGTATCTCTACTTCCGGCTGCTTCTCTCTTGACATCAACGGCTGGATATTTCTCTTCAAATGCTTCTTCAACATCTTTAAATGGAATAGATAATGAACCAGCATGCAGGACAATTAATTCTCCAGAAATTGCACTGCTCTCCTCTGCTTCATCATTGCTAAAGATCCACCATGCATTAGAAACTTGTGTCTGTGCTACTAGAGTAACTACTACCATCAGCGCTACGAACATTACCATTTTCTTATGCCCCATAGATTTTATCCTCCTGTTAATTTGATTACAGAAAGGAGGTTTTTTAATATAAAAAAACCAATCCACCAGACAGAGCAAGGCAGATTGGCCCTTTCTGTCTTCTTTCCACACTGGGAGGGTTGATAAATCAACCCCTAACGGCTAGCTTTGTTTATAGAACAAAGTAGCTCGAAGACGTTTAAAGATAGATATTAAGTTAAGTATTAGTAAAATATTATATATTAGAGCTCAATCTTATCAATCGTATAATCACTCAAATCAATCATCAATAGTCTATTCTTTAAATTATGCTCCCAATCAAGTATAACTTTAACTCCTTCAATCACCTGTAACGATGCAATTATAGAAACTGCTGGCGAAAATGCTGGAATTTCTTCCTCTTTAGACTCTTTAGCCCCAGTGATCTCCTTTAAACTAGGAGTCTCACCCTTTACAATAGCTGTAATCTGACCATACCAAGAACTAACTCCACCATGAATTAACGGTACTCCCACTTCAGCTGCTAACTCTTCTAAGTGATAGCGGCTAGTAAAATTATCAAGAGCATCAAAGATTAAATCGACTTCCGATGGGATCTCTGTCTTGTCAGTTATCCTTTCCACTCTAACCTCAATCTCAGTTCCCAAATTGAACTTATCTAAAGCCTCTTTAGCTTTATGGACTTTATACTCTCCTCTATCATCTCTGCCATATAATACCTGCCGATTCAGATTAGAAGTTTCAATCTTATCAGAATCAATTAAGTATATCTTCTTAACTCCTACCCGCTGTAGTTCTAGGGCTTGATGAGTACCTAAGCCGCCTACCCCAGCTATTAAAACAGTTAAGTCAGAAATTTTATCTCTCTCTTGTCTGCTAAACATAGACTTTTGTTGTTGTAAAAAATCCATATAAATACTCCTCTACAATAAGCTCGCTCTAATCTTAACAGTTAAAATTAAACATAATAAAAAAGAGAGAATAAAAGATAATAGTTCTATATTATCTTTTATTCTCTCTACAGTTGTTTTTTATCCTCCGCCAACTGGAGGGAAGAGACCCACTCTGTCCCCATCTTTTAAAATTGTATCTTCACTGCCTCGTCTGCCATTTATTTTAATAATCAGTTCTTCATCATCTGCTATATCAATTTCTTGAGCTAATTCTCTCACTGTAGTATCTTCTTCTAAATCTACTTCCATCTTCTTTCGACCTTCAGGCAGCAGTTCTTTTAATGTAGCAAATAACCTGACAGTTACCGTCATCTCTATCGCTCCTACTCTAATTCATAAACTTCATCAAGTTCTTCACCTGTAATATCAAATGTAACATTATGCGGCGGAACTTCTTCTTCTTCAAAGAACTTAGGTAGACGATCATCAGCTTTAGTAAATCCTGCTTGCTTATTGAACTCTCGCTCTGTCTGTAAAATTGACTTTCCTAAAGCAGTTACATCTCCTAATTCTAACTCTATATCATACTGTGCATTAAGCATATCTACTACTTGCGGTAATGCTTGGTCATTATCCAAGATTGCAAAAGCAGCAAAGACACATAGACCAGTACTATCTACCGCAGCAGTAGCTACCTGTAAATCTCTAGATAAATCGACCTGTCCTTCTTTCTTCAATGGATCTACAGAACCACCTATATCTAGGATGTTAGTAGCAACAGCATAACCTGCTGTATGGTCAGCGCCCATAGTACTTGTTGCATAAGTTACACCCTGTCCTTTAACTGCACGAGGATCATAAGCAGGGATACCTTGGTTTTTAACTACCGGTACACGATCTGTTCCAAAGGCTTTACCA
>JAWOFC010000027.1:0-2633 GCA_046482455.1 Halanaerobacter sp.
CAAGTGGCTTAAATGAATTATTGTAATGCAATATCTTCTTTTATAATCTCAAAATTTTCTCTATCGCCAAAATAATCTCCGGCATTAATGCTATTATCATTATTTACATCAACCCAAAAGATTAATCAGGCAGGATTAAGTCTTATGATTGAGCTCGAAGATTACCTACCGACTTGGATTAAATTAGATGAGAATAGACTGCGGCAGATACTACTTAATTTAATTGGGAATGCTATTAAGTTTACTGAAGAAGGATATATTAAGATAGTGGGAAAAACGATTAAACGAGATGAAACGAAGATAGATCTATCTCTGCAGGTGATAGATACTGGAATTGGAATTCCTTCTGCAGAGCAAGAAGATGTTTTCGGTTCTTTTGATCAGCAGGATAGTACAACTGAGCAGGGGACAGGCTTAGGTTTAGCAATTACTAAACGTCTAACGGAGATGATGGTTGGTGAAATTAGTTTAGAGAGTGAAGTAGGAGAGGGGAGTAAATTTGAAATAGAGTTTAGTGAAGTTGAATATCAGCAGAGAAGAGAAACAGACTCTAAAGATAAGTCAGCAGGTGAAGATTTAGAATTTAAGTCTGCTCAGATCCTAGTTGTCGATGATATTGCTTCTAATAGAAAATTATTAACATCGATTTTACAAGAAGAAGATTTGGGAGCAGTAACTGCTTTTAATGGGGCAGAAGCGATAGAGTTGGCTATAGAGCAGGAATTTGATTTAATATTAATGGACTTAAAGATGCCTGAAGTTGATGGTTATCAAGCTTTAATTCAAATTAAGCAAGCAGGATTAAATCAATGTACTCCAGTCTTAGCTTTGACTGCTTCGATAACTGATCAAGAAATCAAAAAGATTAATCACGCTGGGTTTGATGCTTTCTTATCTAAGCCAATCAAAAAAGAGGATCTAATTGAACTATTAAGTGATTATTTGTCCTATGAGAGTATAGAAGAAGAGTCATCAGATTTAGAGGTAAGTTTTAGTGGACTAGACGAAGTTCAATTAGAGGAATTAGTAGATGAATTGGAGACTAAAATATTATCAAAATATACTCAGTTGAAGGATGCCTTTACTATTAATGAAGTAGAGGAGTTTGCTAAGCAGTTATATAAGTTAGCAGCAGAGTATGAAGTAAAATTTTTAATAGATTATGCTTGTCAACTACAGGATCAAGTAAGAGGTTTTGAAGTGGTAAAAATCAAAGAGAGTCTTGATCAGTTTGAAGACTTATTAGCTAAATTAAAAGCAGCTAAAAAGTGATTAAGTATTTTTTTGATGAGGGGATATTTAATTAAAGGTTAGTTTTAATCTTTTTAGAAATTATTTAATTTTATATCACAATCCTATCACAAATAATAGGCATAATAGTTGTAGAACATGACAAAAGAGATGAATCATTATTTTAAATTTTAGCAGAGCTAAAATATTAAAACAGGGGGGAGATATTTGTGATAGAGCTAATAGAAAAAGCAAAGGATAAAGTGGTAGTTAAATTAAGAGCAAATAATCTTAATAGAATAAATGCTAATCAATTCAAGGAAGAATTAACTGCAATTCTTGATGAGTATGATAATTTTATAATTGATTTGAGTAATATAAGAACTATTGATTGCTTTGCCTTTGGAAAGATTTTGCTTTTCAATGAGGAATTAGAATCTAAAAGTGGAAAATTAAAGATTATTAATGTTGAAAGTGAATATCTTAGAACGGTATTCTCTTTACTAAAGAATGATTTAAAGTTATGTCTGTGATATTGCAGAATCTATTCTAACTAGACTTATTAAATTACGGTATAAGAAAACTATATTAAGCTAGCCCCATAAATTGGAATAAGTTTTACTTATTCACAGTACTATTATCTTTTAGAATAGTTGTGAATGATGGAAAATCTTTGTATAATATAATTGTAGGAAGAGATTTCTGTCAACTTAGCCATTTAGATATTATTAATCACTTAGCAGAAAAAAGAATAAAATACAGGAGGGATAGCCTGTGAAAAAAATCAAAGTGAAGAAAGAGCAGTTAAAGAAATTAGCTTTAGATAATAAGATTGGTGTGGTTGATATGCTGCAATTCATTAATGTGAAATATCCTAAAGATTGGAAGAATCTTTTGTCAAGAGGTCTGCATAATCTAGCTATCCAAATTAATGACAACTATATTTCTGATCTCTTTTCTAAACTTAATTTAGCTGAGACATTTAAAATTTCTCTTGATGAGTATTCATTCATAATTGAAGTTAATGAAGAAATCCCACAAAAAAATTTATAATAATTTGCTTTTAGGAAGAAGTTTCAAATCAACTTGCAGATTGTCATAATTCTTGTGACAGGCTGCAAGTTTTTTGTTTAAATATGATAAAAAATTATTAGAAAATATTAATTTAATTGTAATTAATTTCAAAAAAGGCTTTATTTTATTATGAAAAATGATATAATATAGATATCAATAATTACAATAATGAGGGTGATAAAATGTTAGTGGAGATTGAAGAGTTAAGATCTGGAAATCCGATTGGTGCCCTATGGCAACGAACAGCAGCTTCTGCTGGCCCGGGATGTGTCGCAGATTCATCGTCTCGAGACGATGCGGCGGGACTTTGTCGGGAACATCAGCCATGA
>JAWOFC010000028.1:0-15509 GCA_046482455.1 Halanaerobacter sp.
CCTGTCTGTGATCATTCACAGCATTATTTCCACCGCAGTACTAGGTTCTTGCAGAGCTATTTTGTTTCTGGAAGTGGTGACCATGATAAGAACTATACTGCAAAACAGAAAGTAGATCATGCTAAGACATATCACCCAAAGAATAAGAATGAAAGAAAGGCTAGTGACTGTTATACAGGTTGTACAACTTAGTCAATTGATTAAGAATAGTAAATAGGATAAGAGTGCTGCACTCTTATCCTATTCTTATGTATATCATTTCTGAGAAATGATATACTAAATAGGGAGCAAGAAATTTAAATTTTAGGCAAAAAAATGTCGAATTCGATTGAAGTTTCACAAAATTGATGTTATACTTATTAGTAAGTGTTACTAATAAATTAAAGGAGGCGAAATTTTTTATGAGTCCATGTATTGATCCTAGTGGTAGAGAAGCAGAAGAAGAAGTTGTAGAAGAGAGTGCAGAGACTGTTCAAAAGACTAAGGTAGTTGAGCAGAAGGCTAGTGTAGGTGTTAAGGCACCTGATTTTGAAGCTACTGCATTAGTTGATGGTGACTTTGAAGATGTTAAGTTATCTGATTATGCTGGTGAATGGGTTGTGCTTTGCTTTTATCCAGCGGACTTTACTTTTGTCTGACCAACTGAACTTTCAGCAGTTGCTGAACACTATGATAAGTTACAAGATTTAGACGTGCAGGTATTAGCAGTAAGTACAGATAAGGTATTCAGTCACAAGATTTGGGAAGAGACTGAACTATCTAAGATGGTTGACGGCGGCATTCCATATCCAATGGTAGAAGATCCTACTGGTGAGATTGGTAAGATGTATGGCGTTTATGATTCTGGAGCTGGCGTTAATGTGAGAGGTAGATTCATTATCGATCCTGATCAGACAGTTCTAGCCCAAGAGGTCTTAACTGATCCAGTAGGTCGAAATGTATCTGAACTAATCCGTCAGATCAAAGGATTCCAGATGAATCGTGAGACAGGAGAAGTTGCTCCATCTGGATGGCAGCCAGGCGGTAAGACATTACAACCTGGACCTGATGCAGTAGGTAAAGTATGGAAGCAGTGGAATCCAAAAGATAACTATGGTGAGTAAAGTTTAATTAAAAGCTAGATGCTATTAATAGAAGATACATAAGACCAGGGGGCTATCTCCTGGTCTTTTCTGATGATTAATTATTCTTATTATTGACAAAGTTAATTATTCTGCGGGCTACTTTTGTTAAATTATCTTCGTCAATAATTAAGGAAAAATCCTCATGCTGCTCTTGGGAATGTTGGTATAACGGGTCATAATATTTAGTTAATAAGATTTCAATTACTTTTTTCAAGTTCCCTTGTTGGCAGTGCCTAATTAGTTTATTATAACCACTCTTAGCTGTTTTTTGGATGATATGTTTTTTAACTGCTCTAATAGATTCTAAAGTGCGGTCAATAAATGCTGCTTTATCTTCTTGATAGCTTTTAGAATATTCACTATAGATCTGTTCTATACGACTTTCCAGAGAGCGTTGGAGTAAAATATGAGTTCCGGATGCCATAGCTTCTAAAAAGAATTCAGGCAAGACAGACATACCGATGCGTTTACTCTCTGCTTCGACAGCAATAAGGTCTTTAGCAGAATGTCCTTCGAGTTTCTCCCATAAGAGTGAATCAAACTGTTTTTGATTAGTTGCTGTACCTAATCCAATACTGCCAAAAGCTGAACCACGGTGGTTAGCTAGTCCTTCTAAATCAATGATGGGTAGATTCTTTTCTTTTAAGATATGGAGTAGTTCTGTCTTTCCTGTTCCAGTAAAGCCGTGGATGACTAATAATTTACTAGTTAAAGAGTAGTTCTCTAATTTATCTATAATAAAGCGGCGGTAGGCTTTATAACCGCCTTCTAATTTAAAGATATTACTTAATCCAATTAAGCTGCAAAATGAGATAATACTTTCACTTCTGAGTCCTCCACGGGCACAGAAGATAACAGTATTTTGATAGTCTTGAGTCAGGGATTTGATCTCTTTTAATAGGTCTGGCAGTTTAGGAGCAGCAAATTCGACTCCCAACATTCTAGCTTGAGCAGGACTTTCTTGGGTATAGACTCTACCTATTTTGGCTCGTTCTTGCTCATTAAAAAGCGGTACGTTGACTGCTCCAGGAATTGTTGCTTCTTCAAACTCGGCGCAAGTTCTAACATCTAAATAGAGTGTTGAATCTAAGTTTAAGCTTTCTTGATAGGTTATTGAACGCATTCTTTTATCTCCTTTAGGAGTCTGTTTTTGATAGTTGTCTTCATTATATTATATTTGCCGGGGGTTAATCAAGGTATTTTGAATTATCAACATTAAGTATCATTTTCGAGATGGCTCAAAAAGCATTTCTTCGCTCTACAAATCTCTTATAATTCGTCTAGAACTCGTAAAACAAGAATAAATTTAGCTTAATTTAAAGAGGAAATTAAGCATTATAAAATTTATTCTTATTGTACTTCGTTAAGACTCATTTATATAAGAGATTTAAGGTCGCTGTGAAAAAACTTTTTGAGCCATCAAATATAAATAGAATCTTAAGTCTGTAAATATAATTTAATAGTGTAGGTGAGATACCTGGGCCGAACTGTGCAAAGAGAATATATATAAATTATGTAAAAATTTCAAAGGAAGCGAGTGATAATATGAATCAAAAGAGACAGAAACACCTTCGTTCTATTCCTGCTGTCAATGATCTATTGTCTAATCAGAGAGGAGAAGAGCTAGTTGAAGAGTATGCACATCAATTAGTAGTAGAAGCAATTGGAGAAGTTACAGAGAATCTGCGCGCAGATATTTTAAATATGGAAGAAGCAGAATTAGAGGAGTTTAAGGTGAATGAAGAGAGTATCTTAAAGAGAGTGACTAATTACTTAGCTAATAAATTAAGTGATCAGCTCTTAACGGCTGTTAACGCTACTGGAGTAGTAGTCCATACTAATTTAGGGCGGTCACTGCTCTGTGAGTCTGCTAAAGAAAAACTATTGGCAGTGGCAAGTAATTATTCTACCTTAGAGATTAAACAAGAGACAGGAGAGAGAGGTTCGCGTTATGAACTTGTTGAGGGCTTATTAACTGAGTTAACAGGAGCAGAAGCAGCTTTAGTAGTCAATAATAATGCTGCAGCGGTCTTATTAGCTGTCAGTGCTTTGGCAGAGGGCCAAGAAGCAGTCATTGCCCGCGGTCAGTTAGTGGAGATTGGAGGCTCTTTTAGAATCCCAGAAGTGATGGAGCAAGGGGGGGCTAAATTAAGAGGGATTGGTACGACGAACCGCGTTCATTTAGCGGATTATGAAGAAGCAATTAATGAAGAGACAGGGATGATCTTAAAGGTTCATACTAGTAACTATCGTGTAGTTGGTTTTAGCAAGGAAGTAAGATTAGAAGAACTAGTAGAACTGGGAGCAGAACATGAACTGCCTGTGGTAGAGGATTTAGGTAGTGGAGTCTTATTAGATCTGCGTGATGAGGGTTTAAGTTATGAAGAGACAGTCCAAGATTGCGTTAATGCAGGAGCTGATGTAGTTACTTTTAGTGGTGATAAACTGCTAGGCGGACCGCAGGCGGGAATTATTGTTGGTAAAGAGGAGTACATAACTAAGATGAAGTCTCATCCTTTGAATCGAGCTCTGCGAGTAGATAAGTTTACTTTAGGCTCTTTAGAGGCTACTTTAGGGGAATATAGGGACTTAGAAGGGGCTAAAGAAGAGATTCCAACCCTAGAAATGATTACTCGCAGTTCTTCTCAATTAAAGAAAGAAGCAGAAGAGCTGGCAGCTAAGATAGAGGAAGCTAGCTCTGATAGATTAAAGTTAGAGGTTAAAAAAGATAGTTCTCGTGTGGGAGGAGGAGCTTATCCAGAAGAGGGGCTGCCAACTTATGTCTTAGCACTAAGCGGTGGGGAGTTAACGGCTGAGGAGTTGGCCCAAGAATTGAGGCTGCATGATCCACCAATCTTCACTCGAATTTCAGATGAGCAGGTACTGTTAGATCTGCGGACACTCCAAGCAGAGGATAAGCAGCAGATTATTTTAGCATTAAAGAAGATAATTGATTAGAAATTATAAACTAATCTAGGGAGTTGGAATTATGGCTGAGAACTTGATTATTGGAACTGCAGGTCATGTTGACCATGGTAAGACGACTTTGATTGCTGCCTTAACTGGTGATAATACGGATCGTTTAGCTGAAGAACAGGAACGGGGTTTATCGATTGATTTAGGCTTTAGCAGTTTAGAGTTAGAGGATGGATTGAGAGCAGGGATTATCGATGTACCGGGACATGAGAAGTTTATTAAGAATATGTTAGCAGGTGCTGGTGGAGTAGATATAGGCATGTTGGTCATAGCTGCAGATGAGGCAGTTATGGAACAGACACGAGAGCATCTGGCAATCTTAGAGTTATTAAATGTGAAGCAGGGTTTAATAGTCTTAACTAAGATAGATAAGGTAGAAGCAGAATGGGTAGAGTTGGTAAAAGAAGAGGTTAAAGAGTTTGTAGCAGGTACATTTTTAGAAGGAGCAGCAGTAGTGCCTGTTTCAGGAGTAGAAGGAAGTGGGATTGAAGAATTAAAGGAAGAATTAAGTTCATTAATGAAAGCAATGCCCGATAAAGATAAAGAGGCGAATGCTTATTTTCCCATTGACCGCGTCTTTTCTATCTCCGGACATGGTACAATTGTAACAGGTACTTTAATGCAGGGCCAAATTGAACTAGAGGATGAGTTAGAGATCTATCCTTCCCATTTAGAGGCGCGGGTGCGGGGGCTGCAGGTCCATGAAGAGGATGTAGAGATAGCTCAACCTGGACAGAGGATTGGGATTAATTTGGCTGGTGTCGATAAGGATCAGGTTGAACGCGGTGCTGTCTTAGCAGCTAAAGATAGTTTGGTAAATACCCAATATCTAGATGCTCGTTTAGAACTGATAGAATCAGCTCCTTTAGTCTTAGAGCATGGAGATAGAATTCGACTCCACTTAGGGGCTAAAGAAGTAATTGGTCGTGTCTATTTATTAGATGCCGAAGAGCTGCTGCCGGGCGAAGAGGGCTTAGTGCAGTTTCGTTTAGAAGAAGAGGTTGCAGCTAACTTTAAAGAGCGTTATGTACTGCGCCGTTATTCACCGATGACCACGATTGGCGGGGGGCAGATTCTAGAGCCTAATCCGAGGCAGCATCGAAAGTTTGATGAAGAGGTTATTAAGGCGCTCGAGGTTAAAGAAGATGGGACGCCATCTGAGCGGATTCAATTGGCTTTGCAGTCTGAAGATAAGCCGCTCAGTTTAGATGAACTTATCAAGCGGACGAGTTTGGCTAGAGAGCAGTTAGCACGGCAACTAGAGACTTTGGCCCAGGAAGAGGAAGTAGCAGAATTAGATGCAGGTAAAGAATCGACTTGGCTTGAGAGTGATGATTATCAGAGTCTATTGGCAGAAATAATGGATTATGTAGAGACTTATCATCAAGACTACCATCTCCGTTTTGGGATGCCAAAAGAAGAACTGCGCACTAAATTGAGTTTTGATCTAGATGCTAAGGAGTATAATCTCTTATTAGCTGCCCTAAAGGAGAGAGAAGAGATCGAAGAAGAAGATGCCCACATTAGTTTAGCCGGATTTGATGTTGAATTGACTGAGAGGGAAGAAGAGATTAGAGAAGAGATAGTAACTGCTTTTCAAAGAGAAAAATATACTCCACCTGAATTAGAGGAATTAATCAATAGCTATGATGAGCAAGAGAAGGCAGAAGAGATTGCTAATTTAATAATTAATGAAGAAGAGTTAACTAAAGTAGCTCATCAACTTTATTTTAGTCAGCAAGCAGTAGAAGATGCTAAAAGAGAACTTAGAGATTATTTAGAGCAAGAAGAAAGAATTGATGTAGGAGAGTTTAGAGACTTATTAGAGAGCAGCCGTAAGTATGCTCTGCCTTTATTAGAATATTTTGATCAAGTAGGTGTTACTAAACGAGAAGGTGATCAAAGAAGATTAGCCGACAGTTAAAGACAGATTTTGATTTAAATTTTTAATTTACAACAGTTCTTTAATGTGGTATAATCTTAGGTAGTGAGTTTGGGAATAGCTGTATCCATGGTGGATACCCTAGACTTCAAATCTAGCGGCAGGCAACTTTAGTTGTCTGCGGTGGGTTCGATTCCCACATATTCCCGCCAATTTAAAATTAATTAGTTTAGATATATTAAGTCCTGTTTTCTATCTTAGAAAGCAGGTCTTTTTTTGATTTTTAGAAAAATACTTAAAAGATAAGAACTTTGAGATAGAGTCGCCAGAAGAAGATTAAAAAAGAGAACTCCACCTCGAGGTGGAGTTCAGAGCTTAGTCATATTTTTCTTTAATAATTCCTTTATTATAGGCTTCAAGTAACTGCATTAAATCATGAACCTTATTGGCTAATCTTTCGCCAATATCTGTATCTTCTATCTTCTGTTTCTCCTCTAATTCTACAATTCGCATAGAAGAGATAATATCATTACCTCCTTGAAGAGCAACTTCGCGAGAAATAAAAGGCTTATGTGAAATCAGACGCATCTCAGAAGAATTATAAACTAGAGTATAGCCTGCAATACCCGTCTTTTTCTGATAGGCTGCTGAGATACCACCGTCAATCACTAATAATCTGCCATTTCCTTTAATTGGAGTCTCGCCTTTCTTTTCTTTAACAGGAGTATGACCATTGATAATATGGCCTTTTTCAGGGTCTAAATTGAATTCTGATAGAATCTTTTGGCAGGTAGATTCATCTTCACGAGCTTTATAATAAGGATTCTTCTTCTCTTTGTGTAGCTCTTCAGCATCTGTAAAGTAGCGGCAGAAAGTAGTCATTTTGTCCTTGCCAAATAACGGGGATGATTCACCACGCCAGAGATACCATAACCAGTCTCGCTGGTCAATATCTTCAAATTTATAGGAATAACTCTTTCTAACCACATCATCAAAGAAATCAAGTAACTGCTTTCCTTTATATTCAGTGCCATTAATCTCTAGAGTTGCAAAGTCTTTATCCTCAGTTAGGGGGATACAGCCGTGAAATAAAAGATTGCCATTATACTTTAAATACATACTACCGTTATTAAATAAGAATCTAACATGCTGTTGTAATTTTTCATTGTTTTTGAATGAGTGGCTAAGTTGATCAATTACTTCTTGTTCTTGTTCATTTAGTTGATAAGGATTTTCAGGATCGATAGTAGGAAAATCAGTATCATTTAGTTCATACTCTGTGCCGTTTAAAGTAATTGTTCCTTTCTCATAATCTATTTTGTCGAGGTATAGTGCTTCATTCATATCAAATTCAGATCTTCTTTTAATTAAAGTACCTTCTAATTTAAATTGAATGATAGCAATTGCTTTCTGCATTTGAGATATTATTCTTTTATCTTTTTGGTCTAATTCTTTATCGACCAATTTAGGAGAGAAAACATCTCCAACTTCTCCTTGATAAAAAGACCTAGCTAGTCTAGATAATGGTCTCATATTAATTCCATAGCCCTCTTCAAGAAAATCAAGATTACCATAGCGTAAAGTAATACGAATAGCAGTAGCAATTAAGGCTTTTTGACCTAAGGCTGCTCCCATCCATAAAATATCATGATTACCCCACTGCACATCACAGTTATGATGATTCTTTAATTCATCTAATACTTTATGGGGTTTAGGACCGCGGTCAAAAATATCTCCTATAATATGGAGCTTATCAACTGCAAAAGTCTGGATTAGTTCAGATAATGAGATAATAAAATCGTCTGCCTGACCAATTTCAATGATGGTATCTATTATTTGATTGCGGTATTCTTCTTTGTTCTTATCATTTTCTTTTAAATGCAGCAGTTCTTCTAAAATATAAGAAAAGTTTTGTGGTAATGCTTTTCTTACTTTTGAGCGAGTATAGATAGAAGAGATTACTCTACAGAGTTTAATTGCTCTACCTAATACTTTTTTGTACCAGGCATGAGTAAGTTCTCCCTTATCTTTGAGTGTACTTAATTTTTCTTCAGGATAAAACATGAGCGTGGCTAATTCCTTCTTTTCAGCAGCATTTATTTGATCAGTAAATATTTCATCTATTTTAAAGTTTATCAGACCAGAGGCAGTTCTTAACATATGCTGGAAGGCCTCATGTTCTCCATGTAAATCAGTTAAAAAATGTTCTGGACTTTTAGGTAAGTTTAAGATTGCTTTTAAATTAATAATTTCAGTACTAACAGCAGGAACATTTGGGTATCTCTTAGAGAGAAGTTTTAAATATTTTGATTTATCAACCATAGTTTCACCTCTTTTTTTAAAATATTATTCCGTTTATTATATTATTCTGATTGCAGGTCATTTTTCCTTTAAATAATACAAATTATTTTATTTTTTGATAAAATGTTATTAATTACAATTTGCAATTGAGAATAAGAATTAATAATAGTTTCTAAGCAGGAAAAAATATCTTAATATCTAATTTAATATAATATGATGTAGAAAAAAGAAGAAAATTTAAATTTATGAGGAGGTAGATTATGTCTAGAGATAATCAGCCAGAGATTGAAATCTATACTTTAGAATGGTGTCCATACTGTAATAAAGCAAAATCTTTTTTAAAGAGCAAGGGTTTTTCTTTTCAAGAGTATAATATTGATGAAACTACAGTAAAAAAAGAGATGATCAAAAGAACTGATGGAGCTAAAACAGTACCCCAAATCTTTATTGATGATCAATTAATCGGTGGTTATGATTCAATGATGGAGATGAAAGATAGTGGTGACTTATATGATTTACTTGATATTGATCCGAATAAAAACTTTGATAAGTTATGGGATGTAATAATTATTGGAGCAGGACCTGCTGGCTTAAATACTGCTCTTTATGGAGCAAGAAAGGGCTTTGATATCTTAGTTCTTTCTTCTGCCTTAGGAGGACAGATGATTGATACGGGAGAGATTGACAATTATTTAGGAGTTAGAGAAGTGCAGGGACCAAATCTAATGAGAGCATTTTGGAAGCATGTAGAGAAGTATAATGTTACTTTAGAATTAGGAGCTACAGTAGCTGATATAGAAAAAGATGCTGAAGAGGTAGTTGTTAAGACTAAAGATGGCTACCAAGTTAGTTCTAGATCCGTAGTGGTAGCTAGTGGTACAAAGAACCGACAGCTAGGTGTTGAAGGAGAAAAGAAGTTAAAAGGCAAAGGTGTTCATTACTGTGCTACATGTGATGGTTATATGTATGAAGGAGAGCCAGTTGCTATTGTAGGGGGTGGAAATGCTGGTTTAGAAGCAGCTCTTGATCTAGCTAAGTTAGGATGTGAAGTTGAGTTACTTGAAGTACAACCTGAATTGACAGGAGACCAAGTGTTAAGTGATAAAGTTTATGAAAATGAAGCAATTAATGTGCGCACAGCGACCAATGTTAAGAAAATAGAAGGAGATAATGAAGGCGAAGGGGTAGATGTTATAGTCGTTAAAGATAATGAGACAGGTAGTATCTATAGGTTAGATGTTAATGGAGTCTTCATTGAGATTGGGCTGTTGCCTAATAGCAGCTTTATAGAAGATAAAGTAGAGATGAATAAGATGAAAGAGGTTGTAATTAATGATAATAATGAGACAAGTATGGAACGGGTTTGGGCTGCAGGAGATGTAACAGATATTAAAGATAAGCAGATAATAATCTCTGCTGCTGAAGGTGCTAAGACTGCTTTAAGAATTAATGAATATTTAGATTAATCTGCTAATTCAATATTTTTGTTAATAGAATCTTCACATTTAGTTCTCTTTTCTTAATAAAATGATCACATTTATATGCTATAGTATAATTAAAATTTTAA
Source organism: Halanaerobacter sp. (assembly GCA_046482455.1). Lineage (GTDB taxonomy): Bacteria > Bacillota > Halanaerobiia > Halobacteroidales > Halobacteroidaceae > Halanaerobacter. The sequence continues at coordinate 9,851 of JAWOFC010000028.1, forward strand.
GAAAGGAGGGTCGAAAATGGCAATTAATTCAGTGTCTAATTCCAATTTAGCGAGCACCTATCAAGCGCAAATGAATAGTTCAGAGAAGAGTGAAGAAGCATCTGAGAGTCAAGATCAGCAGTCAGAAAAGATAGAAGCTCAGCAAAATCAAGAACAACAGAATCAAGAACAACAGAGAGTTAGACGCCGAGATGGAACTGGTGATGGAAGGGGTGCACAGCTTGGTCAAAATCAAGCCCAGAACCAAGGGCAAAGCCAGTCCGAAAGTATAGGGAGTATTATTGACTATCAAGTTTAGAATCTTTTACTTTAATCAAGCTTAGAAAAAGAACACTTAGTGGGTCGACCCACTAAGTGTTCTTTTTGTTTAAAGGGATTTAAAATAAAGGTTTTTTTAACTTCTTTTAGAATAAATAAATAGAGGATATGGTAATTGATCTAGTCTGTATGAGGGAGCTGATAAATATGGAAGAAATTCTTGTCGTTGAAGATTCAAAAGTAGATCAGAAAAAATTAGAGTCTGATTTAAGACAACTTGGTTTTAGAATATTAGAAATAATAGCTTCTCGTAAAGAAGCTGTAAAATTTATAGAAAATAATAGTCCTGATCTAATAATTATGGATGTTGTACTGGAAGGATCAATGACTGGTTTAAATGTAACAGAAAAGATAACTGCCAAGACTAATATTCCTATTATCTATCTAACAGAAGAAGGTGAGTCTTATAGAGACTTCTCTTCTAATACAGTCTATTTATCAAAGCCATTTACTAAAAGTGAACTAAAGAATAATATAGATATTCTCTTAGAAAAGCGCAAGATAAAAGAGGAACTGCGGGAGAATAAAAGATTTTTAGAGAATATATTTGATAGTATTCAGGCTGGACTTGTTGTCTTAGATACTGAGCTTAAGATCGTAAGAATCAATCAGTGGATTAAAGATTTATATGAGACAAATGATTCTTTATTAGGTAAAAAGTGTTATGAGGCCTTTCACCATCGTGATACACCGTGTGAAGACTGTCCTGTAGTAAATACTTTAGAGAGCGGTGAGGTGAGGAGTGGAGAATTAATTATTGAAGATGGAGTTCATCTTGAATTATATGCTTATCCTCTAATAAATAAGAGTGGTGAAATAGAAGGAGTAATAGAATATACTAATGATATTACAGAGAGAAAGCAGACAGAGCAGGAATTAGAGCATGTGAATGATATTATTGAAAGTAGTCCTGCTATTTTATTTAAATGGAATAGTGAAGATTGGGAGGTTGAATTTGTTTCAAAGAATATCGAACAGTTTGGTTACAAACAAGAAGAACTTGAAAATAAAAAGATTTTATTTGCAGATATGGTTTATGAAGAAGATTTAGAGAGAATAAAGAAAGAAGTTAAAACTTATTCTAAAGAAGGAAAGGATAGATTTAAACAGCATTATCGAATTCTAACGGCTGAAGGAGAAATAAGATGGATTGATGATTGGACAATTATTATTAGAGATGAGGCAGGAGAGATTACTCATTATCACGGCATTGTTATTGATGTTAGTGAACGAGTAAGAGCAGAGCAAAAGATTAGAGATAATGAAAAGCGGTGGAAGTTTGCTCTAGAGAGTAGTAATTATGGAATTTGGGATTGGAACCTTCACGCAGGGGAGGTCTATTTTTCGCCTATTTGGAAAGAAATGTTAGGATATGCCCCGGGTGAAATTCCAGACCAGATTGATGAGTGGACTGATAGAGTTCATCCTAATGATATTAATGAAACAATGTTTAAAGTAAGAGAGCATTTAGCAGGAGAGAAAGAGTATTATCAAGATGAACATCGCATGCAGCATAAGGATGGGCACTATATTTGGATTCAAGACCGCGGTAAAGTTGTGGAGAGAGCTGCAGATGGAAAACCATTGCGCTTTATTGGAACTCATGAAGATATAACAGCTAAAAAAGAGATGGAAGAGAAGTTAAAAGAGCGAGAAGAGAGACTGAATTTAGCCATGGATGCTGCTGAACACGGCTTTTGGGACTGGGATTTGGATAATGATGAGGTCTATTTCAGTCCGCGTTACTTTACTATGTTAGGCTATGAACCAGGAGAACTGCCGATGTCTTTTGAAATTTGGATTGAGCTCCTGCATCCTGAGGATAAAGAGAGAATATTACCAGAAGTAAAAGAAAAAATTGCTAACGGAATTCCTTTTGAGGTAGAGTTTCGGCTGCAGACGAAAGATGGTGCTTGGAAATGGATTATGGGTAAGGGTAAATCATATAATCTTGATGAAGCTGGAGAGCCGCATCGGGCAGTAGGAACTCATACTGATATTACAGAACGAAAAAAGATAGAAAAAGAGTTAAAGGAGAGCGAAGAACGTTACCGCGGCTTGGTTGAATCACAGCAGGATCTTATTGTACGAGTAGATGCTGATGGTAGTTTTACTTATGTCAATCAAGCATACTGTGAGACTTTTGGTAAGAGTAAAGAAGAGCTAATCGGTAGTTCGTTTACTCCTTTAATTCATGAGGATGATCAAGAAGAACCTTTAGAAGCAATGGAAGAGTTAAAGATACCACCCTATAGATTTTATGTAGAGCAGCGGGTAATGACGGTTGATGGTTGGCGTTGGATTGCTTGGGAAGATTATGCTATTCGCGATGAAGATGGTGAGATTAAAGAAGTGCAAGGAGTGGGCAGGGATATAACTGATTTAAAAGAAGCACAACAGGAGGCAGAAGCTGCTAATCGTGCTAAATCAGAATTCTTAGCTAATATGAGCCATGAGATTAGAACTCCTTTAAGTGCTGTAATTGGTTTTAGTGAGCTCTTAGAAAAGATGACTGATGATGATAAACAGTTAGATTATTTGGAATCAATTAAGACAGCAGGCAATACATTATTAACCTTAATCAATGATATTCTAGACCTATCTAAGATTGAAGCAGGACAGCTAGAGATTAATTATGAAAAGTTCGCTTTAATTCCTTTATTAGAAGAAATCAAGCAGATATTTAAGCAGAAGGCAGATGAGAAGAATCTAAACTTCGCTCTGGAGATTGAAGTTGATAAGATTGCTATTAGATTAGATGAGACAAGGCTGCGCCAAATTCTATTGAATTTAGTAGGTAATGCAGTTAAATTTACTAAACAAGGCCATGTGAAATTGAAGGTTGTTAGTAACTATAATATTAATAATGAGTTAGATTTGAGAATTATTGTTGTAGATAGCGGAATTGGAATTGCTGACAATGAGCAGGATAATATTTTTAATGCCTTTCAACAACAGGATGGGCAGAGTACGAGAGAGTATGGTGGGACAGGCTTAGGTTTAGCAATTACTAAACGTTTAGTAGAAATAATGGAAGGAAGTTTGACTTTAGAGAGTGAAGAAGGTGTAGGTAGTACTTTTATAATTGAGTTTACAGATTTAGAATATGAAAAACTTGAAACTGAACAAAGAGATGAAAATAAGCAAAGATATATCAAATTCTATCCCGCTAAGATCTTAATAGCAGATGATATTGAGTCTAATCGCAACCTATTGAAGGCTATCTTTAAAGATTATGCTTTGGAGTTGACTACAGCTGAAAATGGTCAAGAAGCAGTTGAATTAGCTAATAGAGTAGAATTTGATCTAATATTAATGGACCTTAAGATGCCTAAAATGGATGGTTATGAAGCAGTGGAAAGAATAAAAGATAATAGTAAGAATGAGGTTACACCTATACTTGCTTTGACTGCTGCAGTGACAGAAAAAGAGAAAGAAGAAGTTAAAAGAAATGAATTTGCTGAATTTATGTCTAAACCGATTAATAGAGAAAATCTACTTACTAGATTGACCCATTATTTAGAACATGAAAAAGAAATGGTAGAAACTAAAGTTCAGGAAGAAGATGAGATGATTAAAGAAGAGATTCCTTCTGCAGTAATTAATAGACTAAAAGAGGAGTTCTTGCCGCAACAGCGTAAGGTAAAGAAGGCCTTTATAATCAATGAAGTGGAAGAATTTGCTGATAGATTATATGATTTATCTCGCGAGCATAATATTAATTTATTAGAGGAATATGCTAAAGGATTGAAAAAAGATCTGAGAAACTTCAATTTAGAGAGAGCTAAAGAAAGTTTTAATCAGTTTGGAGATATAATTAATGAATTAAATAATTAAGATTTCATCTAAGTGCTGGAGTTTAATAGACTTCAGCACTTTTATTTTTTAATCTCTTAACTGCGATAAAATTATTTATCGTAATTAGTATATTAGATGCTAATTAAGCTTAAAATAGTAGTAATTAAAGAGGATCCTCGGCTAAACTTATAATAATTTTCATAATTAAAGTGTTAGTTATCTGTGCTAGTATTAGTTTTTTTAATGTTTTTGACTTTATGAGTTTAAATTTAATTGTCCATGCTCCATTATCAATTCTCAATTATGATGTAGATGGCAGTAAATCTGCATTTGTGTTCAGTACTATAAATTAAGCAATTAATTTAGCCGAGAATGCTATTAAAGTTAAGAGAGGTGGCAGAATAATAAATAATGAATTTTTATCAACAGCAGGTTAAAGATGTACTGGCGGAATTAAATACTGTACAAGAGGGTTTAAATCAGAGTCAAGCTGAAGATAGATTAGAAGAGCATGGGCAGAATGATTTAAATGTTGTGCAGGGGAAAGCAAAGTGGTTATTATTTATATTACAGTTTAAAGATGTATTAACAATTATGCTCCTTGTAGCTGCTGGAATGTCTTTATTAATTCAAAACTATCGCGATGCAGTAGTAATGTTAGCAATTGTTGGGATTAATGTAGTGATTGGGTTTTGGCAGGAGTTTAAAGCCCAAGCAATAATGTCTTCGCTGCAGAAGTTAGTCCAATCTCCTGCTAAAGTCTATCGGGGCGGGGAAGTGCAGGAGGTTGCACAGCAGAATTTAGTGCCGGGAGATATAATTACTTTAGAGGAGGGAGATAAGGTTCCAGCAGATATGAGAATCATTGAAGCCTATAACTTAAGAGTCAATGAAGTTGCTTTAACTGGAGAATCCCTACCCCAAGAGAAACACAGTAATTTAATTGATGAGGAGCGAGCTTTAGCTGAGCGCAATAATATGGCCTATATGGGAACTAACGTAGCTTCAGGCTCTGCTACAGGAGTCATTATAGCTACAGGAGCAGAAACTGAAATGGGAAATATCGCTTCTTTAACGCAAGAGGAAGAGAAGTCTAAGTCTCCATTAGAAGAAGAGTTAACAATAGTGGCTAATCGTTTAGCCTTGTTTGGAATTTTAATTGGTATTTTGCTCTTTGGAGTTAGTATTTACCGCGGTCTTGATCTTTATTATGCTTTAATCTATGGATTAGGAATTACTGTAGCAATTGTACCGCAAGCTCTTCCTATGCAGATTACAGTAGCCTTATCTAATGGTGTAGCCCAAATGTCAAAAGAGAATGCAGTAATTAAAAAGTTATCTGCTGTAGAGACCCTTGGTTCAACGAATGTAATTGCTACTGACAAGACAGGGACTTTGACTAAAAATGAGATGACAGTCCAAAACGTTTATTTTAATGAGCAAGAATATGAAATTACAGGATTGGGTTATGAACCGCAGGGAGATATTCTTGATGAGGAAGGAAATTCTATATTAAACACACCGACGAGAAGGTGGCTTGGCT
>JAWOFC010000055.1:0-2821 GCA_046482455.1 Halanaerobacter sp.
GACCATCTGAAACAGGCCTAAACCTTCATCTCCTATGACGCGCACTAAATAGATTCTGAGTCCAAAACCTAATATTTTAGTAATTAAACCAGCAATCATCAAAATCATGGTGCCTTTAATCAATGATTGACTCTTTATATTAATCAACTCCTTAGCTCTAAATTGGTCCTTGATTAATATATAGTTTAAGTACTAATAAATTATAATTACTTTATAATAAAAACAGACTAGAAAGTGAGGGGAAAACTATGAAAAAAATTGTGATTATTCTTTTGGCCCTTAGTTTATTGGCCCCAGGAGTTTATGCAGTAGAAAAAGATGCGCAAGAAGAGGAAGATGATTTAATAGCTCCTGATTCAAAGTTTTACTTTTTAGATAGATTAAAAGAGAAGATTGACCTCTTCTTAGCTTCTGATGAAGAAAAGGCTAAATTAAAGACTGAACATGGGAAGGAAAGATTAGCTGAGGCAAAGAAGATGATGGAGCAAGATAAACCAGAAAAGGCTAAACAAGCATTAAAGGAAGGGATGCAGAACCTCGGTCAGTCTGCTAAAAAAAGAATGGATGATCTCTTTTCAGAAGAGGAGTGGGAGAATATTAAATCAGAATTCGGACAGACATTAGAAGAATTAGAAGAAAAGATGAATTCTACAGAAGTAAAAGAGAAGGTTGAAGACTTCTTTAATCCTGAAGAGAATAATTAGAAATAGTTAAAAAGCCGGGTTTTACTCCGGCTTTTTTCATTATCGTGCTTTATTCTTATTAGGACGAAAAGAGACACATTGAGTCTGGTGAGAACTGGCAGAATGAGCTGGTTCTTCAAAACTACCCATCTCCATATCTGCACCACAGTCAGTTGTACTAACCTGAATTTCATCAGCAGCACAGATGTTTCCCTGCTGCCAATAAGCGCAGTTGTTGACATTACATTTAACTTCTAGTTGATGGTTATCGGCCAAGATTTTCCACCTCCTAAATCGCTTCAACTGTATTTTTGGCATTATACTCCCATCTTATACACTTGAATTTAAAATTCAGGTAATTGATTAACTGCATCTTTTCTCTCTTCTTTATCAGTATGAGTATAGATTTGGGTTGTCGAAATATCACTATGTCCTAAGAGTTCTTGAATAATACGCAAATCTTTGGTCTTCTTATAGACCATAGTAGCAAAAGAATGCCGTAACTTATGTGGAGTTATACGATCTGGTTCCTTAATACCTGCTTTCTTAGCATATTTCTTGACCATAATCTGTATTGTACGCTGCGAGATGCGGTTGCCGCGATTAGATAAGAAGAGAGCATCTTTAGCATCGGTATTATTGGGCGTAATCTGATTGCGATGGGGCAGATAAGCATCAATCGCCTGTAGAGCTTCAGGATGCAGCGGTACATATCTCTCCTTATTACCTTTTCCAAAGAACTTAATTGAGTTATCTTCATAATTAATATCGGCTAGATCTAAATTAACTAGTTCTGAAATCCTCAAACCGCAGTAGAGAAATACTTTTGTAATTGCTAAATCTCGGCTTTGATTCTTAGAATCATAATTTTTAATTGCTTGTAGAAAGGAATTAATCTCTCCTTCTTTTAAATAGACCGGTTCTGATTTAGAACTAGTCTTAGTAGCTTCAATTAAAGTAGAGGGATTATCTTCTATAATATTCTTCTTCATCAAATATTTAAAGAATGATCTAATACTATATAACTTACGGTTTCTAGTAGCTGGAGAGTCATCTTTGATTAAGACTAAATCATTTAAAAAACTACTGAGATGGAACTGATTAATCTCATCAACAGTAGTCTCTTCAATCTCCCAGTCAAACTCTTCTGCCAAATAATCAGCAAATAGATTTAGATCATACTTGTATTCTTGAGCAGTTAATTCAGAGTATCCCCGCTCAGCAATTAAGTATTTATTAAAACTTATCACGGCATCTTGATAGTATAATGTCTGCAATTTGAATTCCTCCTTCATCTAATAGAATTATATTAAGAAGCAAGTTTAATTGCAACTCTTTAATTATAGAAATTCAAGATTGTCAAGTATTGTCATTCTTAATTATTTAAGATATAATTAAACGAAAGGGAGTGATAGAAATTAATATATTAATCGTTGATGACCAAAAAACAATTCGGTTACTACTAGCTAACATTTTAAATCGGATGGGCTATAAGAATATTGATTTTGCTGCTAGTGCTGAAGGAACTTTTGCAATAGTTGAAGAGAAGTTAAAAGAAGGAGAAACAATAGATTTAATTCTATTAGATATAAATCTACCTGATGATAATGGAATTAATGTCTGTAAAAGATTAAAAAAAGAGAAGAAGTTAGCAGATACACCTATAGTTATGATCACTGGAAGTGAAGAGAGCTCTACTTTAAAGAAAGCATTTTCTGCGGGAGCAGAGGATTATATTACTAAGATGGCATCTAAAATAGAGCTACAATCTCGTATCGCTTCTGCCTTGCGTCTTAGGAAAGAGATTAAGAAAAGAAATGCTCGAGAAAGAGAATTAAGACGGACGGCTAAGAAATTAAAAGCAGCTAATAAAAAATTAGAAGAGATGGCATCACAAGATGGATTAACAGGTCTCAGTAACCGGCGCTTATTTGATAAAGTGATTAGAAAAGAATGGAAAAAGGCGCAGGAGGATGAAAGCAATTTAGGAGTAATCATGTTAGATATTGATCACTTTAAAGAGTATAATGATTATTATGGTCACCAAGCTGGAGATGACTGCTTAAAAGATTTAGCTGCTGTAATGAAAGAGTTAACACCAGAGCCTGAAAATCTGGCTGCACGTTACGGAGGAGAAG
>JAWOFC010000129.1:0-3753 GCA_046482455.1 Halanaerobacter sp.
TCAATTTCTAAATAGACAGGACAGTGATCAGAGCCCATTACTTCTGTTAATACATCTGCATTAATTACATCAGTCATTAAATCCTCAGTTACAAAATGATAGTCAATCCTCCAGCCTGCATTTCTATCTCGAGCACGAGTCCGATAACTCCACCATGAATACTTTACCTCTTCAGGATGGAACTCTCGATATGTATCTACATAATCATGCTCTTCTAACTTATCCAACCAATCTCGCTCAATCTCCAAAAAACCAGAAGTATTACGATTATTATCAGGACTATGTAGATCAATTGGATGGTGTGCTGTATTATAATCACCACAAATGATCAGGCTATGCCCCTCTGCTCTTAACTCTTGACTATATTCAAATACTGCATCGTAAAAATCCAACTTATAATCCAATCTCTCTTGGCTACTGCGGCCGTTAGGAAAATAAATACTTATTAGAGCAAAGTCATCATAATAGGCTGTTAAGACTCGACCTTCCTCATCAAATCTATCAATTCCTAAACCAAACTCTACTCTATTAGGCTCTACTTTAGTATACAGAGCAACTCCACTATAACCTTTTCTCTCTCCCCAATTAAAATAAGAGTAATAACCATCTATATCTTCTAAATCATCTGCTATCTGCTCCGGCTGAATTCTAATCTCTTGTAATCCTAAAATATCAGGCTGCGTCTCAGCCATCCAATCAAGAAATCCCTTGCGTTTAACTGCTCTAATTCCATTTACATTCCATGAGTATATCTCCATCCCTATCAACTCCTTTAATGTTTAAGTTTGAGTTAACCTAATAAACTCTTCAATATCCTCTTTAATAATCTCTAAAGACTGCTGCCAAAATCCAACATCAGTAATATCTATCCCCATCATAGAGGCTACCTCTACTGCATTCTTCTTGCCAGTAGCAGCTAATAAGTCTTGATAGCCCTGCACAAAATCACTACCCTGCTCTTGATACTGTGCATATAAACCTTTACCGAATAATAGTCCAAAGGCATACGGATAATTATAAAAATCAAAGCCTGGGATATAGTAATGAATCTTATTAATCCACATATAAGGATGCAAATAGTCACTATCCAAACTATCTCCATAGGCTCTCTTCTGACTATCTATCATTAATTCCTTTAGCTTATCAATAGCTAAAGCAGAGTTCTTACGCTCCGCAAAGACCTCCTTTTCAAATAAATAGCGGCTGTAAATATCAACAATTATCTGACCAGCCCCCATTAAAGAGTTCTCTAAAATACCTAATCTCTCTTCTTCATCTGCCTCCTCTAAGGCTGCCTTTTGGATTATTGTCTCACAAAAGATTGAAGCTGTCTCAGCTAAAGGCATAGGATAATCAGTATTAAAGATACTCTCTTCTTTCAAACACTCACCGTGAAAACCGTGACCGAGCTCATGGGCCAAAGTCGAAACATTGCTAAAGCTCCCTGCAAAGTTAGCTAAGATTCTACTTTGCCCTAAAGGATGAATATTCATACAAAAGGCACCGCCATTTTTACCAGCGCGCGGTTTAGCATCAATCCAGTCATCCTGAAAAGCACGTTCTGCATAATCGGCTAAAGAATCAGAAAAAGTCCTAAAATTATTGATAATAAAGTTTTGAGCCTCGTCATAATTAAACTCCATCTCTTCTGTTCCTACTGGTGCAAATAGATCATAAAATGGTAATCCCTCCTCATGACCTAATAACTCACCCTTTGTACTATAGTATCTCTGAAAGTCCGGTAGACTATCTTTCATTGCCTCTATCATTGCATCTAAGACATCCTGCTCTAAGCGGGAACTGATTAATGACTTCTCCAACGGTGATTCATAACCCCTGCGCTGACTAAGAGTCAAAGATTCACCTTTAATACTGTTTAAACAGCTAGCCACCGCATCTTCAATCTTAGTATATGAATCCAATTCAGCTTCATAAGCCTTCTTCCTCTTCTCGCCATCACTATCATAGGCCATATTCCTTACTTTAGATAGCGGCAGCTCCTGTTCTTCACCTTCAAGAGTAATCTCCACCATCAGATTAGAGACTAACTTCTGCTTTAGTTTATACCAAGCACTTGAGCCTGTAGTCTGTAATTTAGAGATCGTCACTTCTTCTTCATTGCTCAATAGATACTGACTCTGCTGGGCTAACTCCTTTAAATAAAATTCATGCTCCCCTAATAGTTCAGATTGAGCAATCACTGCTGCTAAATTATCAATCTCACCTAACCATCTTTGGAAGGCAACTTGGGCTTTAGTCAGGTCACTCTCCTTCTTCTCTAGCTCTTCAGCATAACTAGCAGCTTCAGTATTATTAGCATTCACACTCAACTTCAATTGAGCAAATTTAGCTAAGAGAGAATACTTTCTTCTAAACTCTCTTAATAGTTCAAGAAACTCCTCTATCTGTCTAACTTCATCTTTCTCTGAGTTTAAATTATCTTCAACCCACTCATTAATCTCAGTTATCTTATTTTCTACTCTTGTTAAATCCTCTTTGAATTTTGCTGATTCAAAGCTAGGATATAACTGATTTAAATCCCAACGCAGATCCATAACTCTTCCCCCTTGAATTTAGTCAATACTAATACTTCATTAAATCCCTACTCATAGCTCACAGTTATAAGTTTAATAAAATTAATCTTCATTTAGCTTAGTTTAAAAGCAAACACCACAAGTAATTAATTACCTGTGGTGTGAATAATTTCAAACTACTAAAACTATATTTTTCTACTATATCTTAATTCTATCTGTTAACCTTACTATTTTCCCAACATAAACACTAAATTATTCAAACCACTTCTCTACTACATCTCGATTATCTTCAACCCATTTTTGAGCTCCAGCTTTAGCATCATCACTATCCTTAATTTCGGCCATCAAAGATCCAAATGTCTGACTATCCAGTTGACAATTCTTCATCCACTTAGCAACTTCAGGGTAGTCTTCCACAAATCCATTATTAGCAATAAAATAAGCATCCTCTACCTCACCGTACAGATTTTTAGGTTCTTCTAGAAACTTCATATCATAATCTGAAAAAATCCAATGAGGATTCCAGAGAGTAACTACAATTGGTTCTTTTTCCTTATAAGCATCACTTAAAGAACTTGCCATAGCTGGACCAGAACTAGCAATTAAATTATAATCCAGTTGATACTCTTCGAGAGCTTGGTTAGTTATTTCCATCACACTAGCTCCTGAGTCAATTCCTACAATAGTTGCTTCTCCATTTTTCATAAACTTATCTTTATGTTCTTTCAAATCTGTAATAGTATCCACTTCTTCTACATACTCTGGTACCGCTAAACCTAAAGTAGTATTTTCATACCATAAGGTAAGTTTAGTTAAATTGTCCTTATATTGATTCCAATACTTCTTATCAGTATTCGGTAACCAACCATCTAGAAATAAATCTAGATCTCCATTATTCAAGCCTGCCCAAATGGGAGCCTTTCGTCCATTAACTATTTCAACCTGATATCCTTTCTCTTCTAATAGCACCTTCCACATATTAGTTACTGCTATAGCATCCGCCCAATTATTCGTTCCAATCTTAATTGTACCTTTACTCTCTTCTTTATCACTAGAGGTTGTACTTGTACCACAACCAACTAGAACTAGAGTACTGATTAAAACTAGGCTAACTATCAAAACATTTGATTTTTCAAACACTCAATTCCCCTCCTAGGTTAATAAGTAATAATTTAACTCCAACCTATTATTACACACTAACTATTTAATTTCAAACTAT
>JAWOFC010000160.1:0-2874 GCA_046482455.1 Halanaerobacter sp.
CAGCACTTTATTCATTCGTTTAATAAAATTTGCTACTGAAGTAACCTTTCCTACTTCATCATACTTATTGTTTAGATACTTTTCTAAGTTATCCATCTCTTTTAAGACTTCTGGGTTAGTCAAACTACCATCATCAGGTCCATCAATCATTACATTTAAAATATTAGTCCCACTAAACTCTTGATTGATAAATTGGTCTGCTTTTCTAATAGCGGTATCTTCTTTAAACATTTCAATCATTACATTATCAATTACTACTTTTGAAATCCCATATAATGAAGCTATAACTATTATAACTGCTAAAACTAGCACTCTAACCCTTGCCCCCGAGAAATAACTATATAAATTCATTAAGACTCCATTAATTAAACTTTCTCCTTCTTCTTTCTCACTATATTCCAAATTACTATGTTTAACCAACAAAAGTGCCGGAATTAAAGTCAAAGCTACAATTAAAGCTGTAAAAACACCTATAGCAGTAAAAATACCAAACTCTTTAATTGGAATAATATCGCTTGTAGCTAAAGAAGAAAAACCTACTATGGTAGTCAATCCTGCTAACAGGACCGGCTTTCCTACCTTCTTAACTGTCTTAATTACTATTGCGCGGTGTCTTTCTTCACTTAGATTATGTTTGCTTTCATTTCTCAAATCATCATAGTAATGACTAATAATATGAATTCCATAAGCACTTCCCACTGCTACCAGCAAAACTGGAATCACCGTAGAAACCATAGTTAATTCTATATTTAATAATGCCATAATACCTAAAGCCCAAATAGTACTAATTGAAACAGTTAGCATTGGTAAAATTACTCCACCAGCATTTTTAAAAGAGAAATAGAGTACAATTAATACTACAGCAATTACAAAAGGAACTAATCTCCTTAGATCAGATTCCATATTATTACCCATTAACACATTAATTGCTGGACTACCTGCTAAATAAAATTCAAAATCATGTTTATTATAGTTCTCTAACTTATCTTTTATTCTATTATAAACTTCCTCTTTCTCTTCAATTGCTAATCCCTTATCAAGTTGAACTCTAATTTGAGATGACCCTAAATCATCTGAATATAAATTACCGCGGTACAAATTCCAGGCTAATAATTTTTCCTTAAATTCATGCATATCTTTCTGGGTTTTTGGTAATTCCTCTACTAATTCTTCTACTTTCATTCCTTCACTAGTCCCAGCAATATAGTCGGCATTAGTAATTGAGGTGATCTCATCAACATTACTAATCTCTTCTAAATCTTTAGTTAACTCTGCTATTTCTTTGATGTTTTGTTGATTTAATAGATCACCTTTTTTACTTTTAACTGCTACACCAATAATATCCGAACTGCCATATATATCTTCCATCTTATTATTAGCCACCTTAGATGGATGATCTTCTGGTAAAAAGATTTTAACTGCATTATTGATCTTTATATTGGGCAGTTGTAGAGCAAAAAAGGCTGTTATTATTGCTATTAGAACAATAATCAACCACGGCCATTTCAATATTTTCTGCATATTTTACCCCCCTTTTTTGTAAATAGAACTGACTAGTCAGTTCTATTTACTTTATATTATATTTTCTAAAGGAGGTTTTGTCAAGTCTATCTGATTTTAAATTCTCTTTCTAACTACTTTTAAGTTGGCTAGTCTTTCCGCGCGAACATTTAAAACCCCATTGAGCTATTAATTCTCCCTCTTGATCAATATTAATTATCTCACAGTGATTCGGACATTTTTGACAAGCAAAACTAGAAGCATCATACTCAAAATCAGAGACATCGAAACCATTAAATTCAGTCTCAGTTCCACCTTCTACGGCTTCTTTAGCCAATAAAGATGAACCAAAAGCTCCCATTACATTATAATATTTAGGCACAATTACTTCAGTCCCTAATTCCGCTTCAAAGGCAGCTTTAATACCCTGATTGGCAGCTACTCCACCTTGAAATATAACCGGCTCTAAAATTTCTTTGCCTTTGCCTACATTATTTAAATAATTTCTAACTAAAGCTTGTGATAAGCCTGCAATAATATCCTCTAAACTATGTCCTAACTGCTGTTTATGAATCATATCAGATTCTGCAAATACTGAACAACGTCCAGCAATTCTAACTGGATTATCTGACTTAAGGGCCAAAGCCCCAAACTCCTCGATTGCTAAATCTAAGCGGCTTGCCTGCTGATCTAAAAAAGAACCTGTTCCTGCTGCACAGACAGTATTCATAGCAAAATCTACTACTATTCCATCGCGTAAGATAATAATCTTTGAATCCTGTCCACCAATCTCTAAAATCGTCTGCACTCCTGGTACTAAATTAGAAGCACCGACTGCATGAGCAGTTATCTCATTCTTTATAATATCTGCACCTACAATTACTCCTGCTAACTCTCTTGCACTGCCTGTAGTTCCTACTCCAGCAATCTCAATATCTAAATTCTGCTCTATTTCTTTTAATCCTGTCTGGATAGCATCAATAGGCTGACCATTAGTTCTTAAATATAGCTTCTTAATTAATTGCTTATCTTCTCCTATCACTACTAAATTAGTACTCACAGAACCTACATCAATCCCTAAAAAACCTTTCTTCATACTATCTCTCCTTTATCTTGATTACGCTTTAATAAATCAACAAATGCTTCTAATCTAGTAACCACTCCCGCTTCACCAGTATGCTCATCTACAGTAATAGATAAGACAGGCATAGCTAAATCTTTGCTTAACCCCGGCAGAATACTTTTAGCAATTATTTCAGGCATACAGGTAAAGGGGCTTAAGTGTATCACACCATCATAATTATCCTGAGCATATAAGACAGTCTCTCCTATCGTTTCTAATCCATGTCCTCCAACTTCATGATTTAAATAAGG
>JAWOFC010000051.1:0-2593 GCA_046482455.1 Halanaerobacter sp.
CATAATCTTCTAACCAATCAAAAATAGGCTCATAAAATTCAAAAGAATTCTCAGGATAAGATTCCCCTTTAACCACCAACAAATTATTCTCAGGATCAAAATCTATTTCAGGGCTTGACTTAGTTGCTTCAATAAATAGGCTATCCATTTTCTTATGACCTCCTCTTAAATAATCACTGTTAAAGTATAAAAGTAATAATCATCTTCTCGCGCAATAAATTCATAATCTATCTTTTCACTTGCTTTACGCGCCATTTCTATTAATCCCAGACCTGCTCCTCCTTTACTATCTCTACTCATATCTGCGCGCAGTCTCTCCTTATATAACTTCTTTAAATCTCTATCGTTAGACTCTTGTAAATTATTAAGCCGTTCTTTTAATTCTGACATATCCCTCTCTTGTACTAAATTGCCAGAACAGATAAAGTATTTCCCATCTTTTTCTCCAATAATTATGATTCCCGAATCTAATATTTTCTTCTTCTTTCCATCCTTAAAATCAAAAGCATAATTCTTAACATTTTGCGTCTGCTCAATAAAGATAGAAAAGACATTATAAATTTCTCCTTTAGTCTTATCTTTATTCTTCAAATATGACTTTAAGGCTGACCCAATTTCTTCTATTATCTCTTGCGAAAAAGGACCTCTAAAGCTAAGTACAATTCCGTATTCACTAAGTTTTTCTTTAACCTCTAATATTACACCATCATCAACCATCATCTTTCCACTCCTTCTTATTATTTTTTAATTAATTTTAATTGTTTGGACTTGATTGCGCCCCTTATTTTTAGCTCTATAAAGCACCTTATCAGCAGCATCTACAAATTCTGCAGCTGATTGTCTATTATCTACTGTAATTGCAGCAGCCCCAATACTAACTGTTACATAATCTGAGATATTTGAACTCTTATGCTCTATCTTTTCTTCCTCTATTTTTATTCTTAACTTCTCAGCAATTTTTGCTGCTTCATCTTCTTTAGTATGAGGGAGAATAACGACAAACTCTTCTCCGCCATAACGGGCTACAAAATCAGAAGCCCGGTTAAGATTATTCGATAATAATGCAGCTATTTTTTTCAGACAGTCATCCCCAGCTAAATGACCATAAGTATCATTAAACTCTTTAAAGAAATCTATGTCTAACATAAGTACTGCTAAATATCCTTCCTGGCGTAGAACTCTATTCTTCTCTTTCTTTAATACCTCATCAAACCTCCTGCGATTTGGAATCTCTGTTAGTCCATCAAGAAAAGACATATCTTTTAGCTTTTGATTTACTGCCTTTAACTTCTCCTCGGCTTTTTTTCTCTCAACAATCTCGGCTTCTAACTTCTTTTGTGTTCTTTTTAGTAACTTCTGCTGATTATCACTAATACTAAGTATCTTTCTCATCTGTCTTAAAAACTTTTGATAATCTAATACTATAGACTTGTACTTAGCAAACAGTTCTTCAGCTTCATATTCCTCATTTTCTACTATCTCCATTGCTTCATCAAGAACTTCTCTTTCATATTTAAATAGATCATCTGGCATATTTATTACCCCACCCCCAACTACTCGATCTAAAAATCATCTAAAAACTTTCTCAACTTCTCCTCCTACTGCCTCTATCTTACTTATTAGTTTATCGAGTTCTTTTCTTCTCTCTCTAGATTCAAAATCAACTCCAATTAAATCAAAGTGGATCTCTAGAGGTTCTATAATAAAGAAACCTTCTACCGTCTCATTAATAGTATCTAATAAGTCCTTATCTATAGTCTTATTGATCTTTATCTTTAAGACTCCTTCTTTATTTAAAACTTCTAAAGGCTTTAAATCATCCATTCCTTCCATCCTAATATTATCTACTTGCTTCTCTAAATCCTCCGCTATTTTTTCTTCCTGCTCTTCTACACCTTCTTCCTCCTCTAATTCTATATCTTCCTCTGTTTCATGCTGTTTATTATTATTATCTGCTAAATCTTTCTCTCGCTCATCTTCTCCATTAGCTTCTTTATCTTCTTGCTCTCTATCTGCATGCTCTTCTGCACTAGGCTCCCCAATACTTTTACTCTCTTCCCCTAATACTTCATTTAAGACTCTAGATAGATCTTCAACTTTAATTGGTTTTACAACATAATGAGATGCTCCCAATTCAATTGCTTTTAAGACTTTGCTCTTATGTCCTAAAGAAGTAACCATAATCACTTTAGCTTCAGGATCATTACCCCTTAACCTTTTTAGAGCTTCTATCCCATCTACTACCGGCATTACTATATCCAAAGTAACTACATCTGGCTCACATTCTTTATATTTATAGACTGCTTCATTGCCATCCTCCGCTTCCCCAACTACTGTATGTCCAAGCTGCTCTACCATATTCTTTATATTTCTGCGCATCACTAAGTTATCGTCGATAACTAGTACTTCCACCACCTTAATCCCCCCTTCAATCTAATTCAAATCAGGCAGAATAATCTCAAATTCCGTTCCTACTCCTTCTTCAGAAAACGCGCAGCCCATCACTGGGGCGGACTCATTTTGGTTGTCGTGAATACGGAGACGCTGTCGGAGCCACAGTTCGGTCAACTCATGGATTCAGTTGGTGGGACGT
>JAWOFC010000084.1:0-3050 GCA_046482455.1 Halanaerobacter sp.
GTACAAAGTGTCCACATTTAGTGTCATTACATTTGTCCGACCACAACATATTGTGGTGTTAAGGTATGGAAGGACAAATGTCCGAACACAAAATTGACAATTAAGATCAAAAAACTAAGATCAAAAACATAAAATAAAAAATAATTAGTGCAATGGACAATGGATAATCAAAATTAAAAGCAAACTACTAAAAGGATTATCATTTATAAGTATAAAAATATCAATTGACAGTTATTTGGCTGACAATTATCTTGTATAAATATTTTAATATATTACCAAGATAATAGCAAACTATTATCAGATGATTTTAGACATTATCTATTATATATTGACAAGGGAGGTAAACTTTATTATACTATAAGTGGAAATGATTATTAATAAATCATATATTTATAGAGGAGGCAAAAATATGAGTGAGTATCATGAAGACAATTTACCTGAAGAAGCAAAAGATTACCATAGAATGATTAAAAGTGTGATGGAAGAATTAGAGGCAGTTGATTGGTATAACCAACGTGCTGCATCGACTGATGATGAATCCTTAAAGGCAATCGTTGAACATAATCGCGATGAAGAAATAGAGCATGCCTGTATGGGTTTAGAATGGTTGCGCAGAAATTATCCTCAGTGGGATGAATTTATGCGTGAGTTTCTATTTACTGAAGATGAGGGTGCAATTACTGAATTAGAAGAAGGTGAAGGAGAAGAAGAATCTGCAGCATCTGCTGATGGTTCTTTAGGAATTAAGTAAATTTAAGAAAATTGAGAGGAGGAAGAAATGATGAGCAATTTAAAGAGACATTTAGCACCAATAACTGATGAGATGTGGAGCTTTATCGATAATGAAGCTGTTGAAATCTTAAGTTCAAAGTTAAATGCAAGAAAAGTAGTTAACTTTACGGGACCAAAAGGTCTAGATTTTGCTGCTGTTAATACAGGAAGAAGAGAAGAATTGTCAGGAGAGGTAGTAGATGGAGTTGATTATTCTAAGCGTCATGTACTTCCACTAGTTGAACTTGAAGTGCCATTTACTTTAGAACTTGATGAGTTAGAAGATTTAACTCGAGGAGCTGAAGATATAGATACTGATCCATTAGTTGAAGCTGCTGAGAAAGTAGTTCAAGCTGAAAATCAAGCCGTATTAACTGGATTGGGTGAAGCTAATATTGAAGGTATCTTATCTGCTGCTGAAGAGTCAGTAGAGGTTGGAGATGATCTAGTAGCTCCTGTGGTAGAAGCTACAAAAACGCTTGTTTCAGAGGGGATTAAAGGGCCTTATAATCTATTACTAGGTTCTGACCTATACTCTTTACTTTATGAATCTAAGAGTAATAAAGGATATCCTGTGAAGCGAAGAATTACAAACTTAATTGAGGGTAATATTATTTATGCTCCGAGCTTAGAGGGTAAAGGACTATTATTGCCTGTAGATAATGAGGACTTTGAGTTTGTTTCAGGACAAGATATCTCAATTGGATTCTCTCAGCAGAAGGGAAATGAATTGGAGTTCTTCTTTACAGAATCATTTACATTCAGAGTTAATGCTCCTGAAGCAGCTGTTGTTCTAGACTAAGTAAATTAAACATTTAAAAGTAGCGGTCAATTCCGACCGTTGCTTTTTTTACTTTAAAGGGGGTTTATCAATGTTAGTTAATAAATTTTCAGCAGGAGAAATATATCAGGGACGTTTAGAAACAGGAGATGACTTAGTAGAAGAGTTGACTGCATTTGTGCAGGGTAAAGATATTAAAGCAGGAAAGATTTCTGCAATTGGAGCAGTACAGAAGGCAGTAATCTCTTATTATGATCAAGATGATAAGGAATACTATGATAAGGAGTTTGATGAATCTTTAGAGATAGTTAATCTGGAAGGTAATATATCTTTAAATGATGGAGAGCCAATTGTTCATGCTCATATTGCTCTAGCGGATGAAGAAGGAAATCTCTACGGTGGTCATTTAGAGGAAGGGACAGTCGTTTTTGCTTGTGAATTTGTAATTCAAGAGTATGAAGGAGAAGCATTTGAACGGGGGTTGCATCAGCCGACGGAATTGCCGCTATGGAAGTAGGGGGATAAAAGTGTAGCTGTGAAGATTGATATAAAACAATTTCTTCGCTCCTAAATCTAGTTTGATTCGTCTAAACTTGTGCAAGGAAAATTAATTTAGCTTAATTTAAATTGTAAATTAAGCATTACAAAATTAATTTTCCTTGCACTTCGTTAAGACTCATTGACAAACTAGATTTAAGGTCGCTGCGAAATGTTTTATATCAATCTAAGACAGTCTTACTTTGATGGTGGAAGTAGAAATTGTTTTATTTAGTTAAGACTCATTGACAAACTAGATTTAAGGTCGCTGTGAAATGTTTTAATATAGATTAATTTTCGGGCGGAAAGGAAGCAAATTATGAAAAGAACAATTAAGAACTTAATGATAGTATCTGTCACACAATTAATCTTACATGGAATTTGGGAGTATGCCCAGTGTGGAACCTTTTATACTATGGAAGGACAAGCTTCTTTTGAACATGCTATGTTAATGGTGAGTGCTACTGTGGGTGATGTAGGAATAGCATTGACTTTATTCTTTATATTGGCTTTGGGAAACGAAAATTGGAATTGGTTCTTAAATAAATGGGATAAAAAAGATAAATTTATAATGATTCTCTATGGCTTATTTGTGAGCTTCTTTTTTGAGACGCATGCTTTATATCATGGCAGATGGGGTTATAGCAGTAAAATGCCATTTTTTCCGGGGACAGATATTGGATTGCTGCCAGTTCTACAGTTATTGATTTTACTGCCGTTAGGATTTTTAATTAGTAAATTAATTATCAAGAACTATAGCAATTAGATTTAAAAATAAATATAGGCGGTGGAGTACGCCTTTAATTATTGCTAAGGTTAGCGATTAAGACTCCTGTTTGGTCTATGATTAATAATGATCTAAACAGGAGTCTTTTAGTTTGTATTGATTTATAGATTAATCAATTTTATAATAAAATCAAGTGAAAAATAATAAATTATTGTTGATTGTGGGGGGGAGAAT
>JAWOFC010000175.1:0-4523 GCA_046482455.1 Halanaerobacter sp.
ATCAATACTATTGGCAACACCCCAATAGTCATAATATCCTTCATCAGTTCCAGAAAGGACTGTAACATCTAAGCCAATTTCATTCTGGACACGGTCTAAAAAATGCTGTCTATTGTTAGCTTCTCGTACAGCAGCAGTAGCTACAGTAATAATCTTTTTGGTATTATTAGCATCACATAAGTCTTTAAACATTCTTAGAGTTTGGAGAGCTTTATCCATTCTATCCTGTCTTAATTTCTTCTCTTCAGTCATACCTTTACCTAAACGGACAGTCTCTTTTAGTTCATCAATTATATTAAAAGAGTGCCCCTTCTTTACTTCGGCTAAAACCATCTTCATTGAATTAGAGCCAATATCAATAATTGCCAATTTATGCATAACTTACATCCCCTTTTAGTCTATAATTATAATTCACTTAAAATTCTAATATAGAAAAGGATATAATGCAAGTATTGATCTAATTTGCTGATATTATTAACAAGATTTTAATAAATTTAACCCTCTGTTAACTGATATTTGGGACGTAGTTATGCTATAATAAAAATGTAGGGATAAATCTATTTTTTGTTCTGTAGTGAGGAGGCTGAGAATGAAAGAAAATCAAACTACTAAGGCTGCAGTGATCTATTTAGGTTCAAGTGCACTCTATATGAACATAGCAGAAAAAGAAGTTAACAAGTCTTTTAGAGTTTTAGAAAAAGTGGAGTATCCCCTTAATTTGGGACATGATACTTTTGTAGGAGAGAAGATACAGTTTGAAAAAGTGGATGAAATGTGTAAGACATTAATTAACTTTAAAAAATTGATTAATGATTATCAAGTTAAACTGATTAAAGTAATTGCTACTACGGCAATTAGAGAGGCTAAGAATAGAGATTATATTTTAGATCAAATTAAGATTAAGACTGGTCTGCAGGTTGAAGTATTAGATGATAGTGAAGAAAAGAAGCATATTTACCGCGGGGTCTTAAAGAGATTAAATAATAATAGTTTAGATTTTGAGCAATCATTAATTGCTTATATTGGCACAGGGCGTTTAGGGGTTGCTACCTATAAAACGGGGAATATAACTTCTAGTCAAAATATTAGAGTTGGTTCTTTAAAACTGAGTGAGATTTTAGGAGAGATACAAGAAAAGACGAATAAGTTCTATATTGTTGTTGAAGAATATTTAAGTAGTTTTACTTATATGCTCAAGAGTTTTTTACCACAAGAAGAACTAGACCATTTTATTGCTTCTGGAAAGGAGATTGAATTAATTTCTGAACTATGTGGAGCCCAAAAAGAAAAAGATTTTAGCTATATCTCTAAAGAAAAGTTTTTAGACCTCTATAATCAGATCAAAGATAAGACACCTAATCAGATAAAGCACAGTTATAGTTTATCAGCTGAAAAATCAGAGATATTACTGCCAGCTATGGCAATCTATAAGACTATCTTTAATCTAAGCTCTGCTAAACGGATTATTGTCCCTGGTGTTTCAATCTTAGATGTTATTATGTTTGATATTCTCTATCCCCAGGAGGCTAAGAAAGAAGAACTGGATTTTTATCAAAATACAGTCTTGTCTGCGCGCAGTATTGGGAAAAAATATGATTATAACGAAGCTCATGCTGATAAAGTAGAGGAGTTTGTGCTTAAAATATTTGATGAGATCCAAAAGATTCATGGTTTGGGTAGAAGAGCAAGGAATTTATTACAGGTAGCAACTATTTTACATGATGTAGGAAAGTTTATTAGTCTCAAACGCCATTATTATAATTCTTATGATTTGATTCGCTCTTCTAATATCCTAGGGCTTAATAACCGTGAAACAGAAATAGTAGCTAATATAGCTCGTTATCACAGTAGTAAGGTGCCGCGAGAGAAGGATCGTTCTTATCATAAATTAAGACGAGAAGATAGAATTTTGATGTCTAAATTAGTCTCTATTCTTCGTTTAGCAGAGGCTTTAGACCGCGGACATAGAGATAAATTTAATAGTCTAGCAATTAAGTTAAAAGAGGATCAATTAATGATTACTATAATTACTAATGAACCCACCTTATTAGAAGAGTGGAGTTTCCAACAGAAGTCGAATCTATTTGAAGAGGTCTTTGGAATTAAGACTAAACTAAAGAAGAAGGAACGGTGGTAGTAAATGGACTATGGAGATCCAGAATTTTATATTAGCAAGCAGTTTGGTTGGGTAGAATTTAATAAACGAGTTCTAGAAGAAGCACAAGATGAGACTACTCCTTTATTAGAAAGATTAAAATTTTTATCAATTACTGCGACGAATTTAGATGAGTTTGTGATGGTGCGTGTGGCTAGATTAAAGGATCAGATTAATTCTGGTTATAAAGAGAAGGATAAGGCAGGGCTAACGCCTAAAGAAATTTTTGATGAATTAGCAGATAGAATTCATAATTTAGTAGAAGAGCAATACCGCTGTTGGAATCGGATAGTACCGCAATTAGAGAGGGAAGGAATTGAGTTTTTAGAATATGAAAGTTTGAATGAAACACAGCAGAGATATCTTGATAATTATTTTAATGAGACTATTAAACCGGTCTTAACACCAAGGGCTATTGACCAGAGCCGTCCTTTTCCTTTGATCTTAAATAAGAGTTTAAATTTGGCAGTACGCTTAAAGAGTAATGAAGAGGAGGAACTATTCCCTAATAAAGAGGGCCAAAATCTCTTTTCAGTGATCAGAGTTCCTTCAGTCTTGCCGAGACTAGTCGAAGTTCCTAGTTCAGAGGGGCAAAAGGTCTTTATCTTCTTAGAAAAGGTGATTGCTGAATACTTAGATAGAGTCTTTAGCGGCTATGAGATTGAAGCAGTTAATGATTTTAGAATTACTAGAAATGCTGATGTAGACTTAGATGAAGATGCCCGTAATTTATTGGTCGAAATGGAGCGTTATGTTAAGAGAAGAGAAAAAGGATTTCCAGTCCGCCTTGAAATAGATAAAGATATGGATAAGAATATACAAAAGTTTTTAGTTGAAGCCTTAGATGTGAAAGCTGAAGATGTTTATAAGATTGATGGTCCAATTGATTTGAGTCCTTTCTTTGGTTTTAGAGATTTAGAAGGCTTTCAAAAGCTAAGATTTGAACCTCATTATCCAGAGCCGGCAATAGATTTTCATCAACAAGATAATATTTTTACAGCAATCAGAAAGAGAGATCGGTTATTACATGTGCCTTATGAATCTTTTGCTCCTATAGTAGATTTTGTAGAAAAGGCTGCTCATGACCCGCAGGTGTTAGCAATTAAACAGACATTATACCGTGTTAGCGGTGATTCTCCGATTATAGATGCTTTGGCTGAAGCAGCAGAGAATGGTAAACAGGTAACGGTCTTGGTAGAATTAAAGGCTAGATTTGATGAAAAAAATAATATTGAATGGGCCAAAAAATTGGAAGAAGCAGGCTGTCATGTTGTTTACGGTTTAGTAGGTTTAAAGGTTCATTCGAAGCTATTATTGGCTGTGAGACAAGAAGCAGGCGGAATTAGGAGATATGTTCATCTGAGTACAGGGAATTATAATGATAAGACGGCTAAAACCTATACTGATACAAGTATGTTTAGCTGCCGTGAAACCTTAGCAGCAGATGTATCTTCATTATTTAACTTATTAACTGGCTATTCTAGACCGCCGCGGTGGAAGAAATTAGCAGTAGCACCGCTAGATCTCAGAGAGGTCTTTATCGATTGGATTAGAAATGAGGTTGAGCAGGTGCAAGCAGGTAAGGAGGGTCATATTATTGCTAAGATGAATGCCTTAGTAGATAAGAAGATAATTAAAGAATTATATAAGGCTTCCCAGCAAGGAGTTAAGATTGATTTAATTGTGCGGGGGATGTGTTGTTTAAGGCCTGGAATTGAAGGAGTTAGTGAGAATATTAGAGTGATCAGTATTGTAGGACGTATGCTAGAGCATAGTAGAATCTATTATTTTGCTAATGGAGGGCAGAATCAAGTCTTTATGTCCAGTGCTGATTGGCGTCCGCGGAATTTAGACCGGCGAGTGGAAGCCTTATTCCCAGTTGAGAATGAGAAGTTAAAGAAGAGAGTAATTAAGATCTTAGAGATCACTCTTAAAGATAGAGTCAAAGCTAGAGAACAGCAATCTGATGGAAGTTATGAACGAATTACTGCTGAAGGTGGAGAAGAAGAGATTAATTCACAAGAGAGATTCCAAGAATTAGCTAAACAGCGCTTAGAAGAATCACAAGATGATATGATTAAGAAGTTTGAGCCGAAATTACATTAAGCTATCAGCTGTCAGCTGTGAGCTATGAGCTAAAGAATAAGTTCAAAGGCAAAAAAAGCAAAGAGTAGCAAGTAGGCAATAAGCAAAAAGCTCAGTATATAGATTACGCAGTTAATCTGCTCTAAGTAGAGCGAAAAGGGTTACACGAAGAGTTTTCTGTAGTTTAGAAAACTCGGAGGAAGAGGAAAAGCGGAAAAAGAAAAAGAAGTAATGAGTAATCAGTAAAAGCAGAAAAAGAAGTAAAGAGTAAAAAGTAATGAGT
>JAWOFC010000252.1:0-8155 GCA_046482455.1 Halanaerobacter sp.
ATAGTTATCAATATGGCAATAAGACTTATAATCGTAAAAGCCATCAGTTCATCTATAGAAAATTGCTAACCTTTTTAGAAAGAGGATGTAAAAGAGAAGGAATTGAAGTTAAAAAAGTTAATCCTGCTTTTACAAGCATCATAGGTAAATACAAATATCAACATCAGTTTGGTTTTAGTGTTCATAATGGTGCAGCTATGGTTATAGCGCGCAGAGGATTAGGATGTGGTAAAGAGGAGATCCCTAAATATATCAGAGATAATGTTGTTAAAAGGTATTTAGAGCGCAGCAAACAGGATAAATTCTTTAATGGTTATCATCACTGGAAACAGTGGGGCATTATAAACTCTGTTATCCAAAATCTAATCAATAAACGAGTTCAAAACCAGAGTAATCAGCTTGGACAATTGAAGCTAAATTTTAGCAATAAAGAAAAAACCAATCCAAAGGATTGGTCTTGGTCGCACCATCGAAAAGAGGTGTTAGACCTTGCAAACTAAAGAGGAGGTGACAAACCTGGTTATTAATTTATGGTTTAACAGATAGTTTCTGGTGAACAACCACCTAGCCTCGTTCAATCGAGAGGAAAGGAGTTCACCATAGTTACAAAACCCAAAGGGGAGGTAACGCCTTCATTCTTGCAGCACCTTGTTTTTAAGCAGGGGTTAGTCGAGAATTGCAGTTTGAGATAACTGCCCTTAATGGTCGAAACCTGTGAAGCCGTGACCTATATAGCCTATATTGATAATGTATAGGTGTTTTTAGATAGGTTTTTATAACCAGGTGAAGATTTGGCAAATGAAAAAATAGCCAATCAAGGTGGAGTTATAATCGAAGAGTTTGAATTCACCCAGTTCTTTGAATTAAGAATTGATAAAGTAGTTAATGAGCATGATCGTTTATTAGTACATGGCTTAATATCTGATAAGCAGCGTGATAAGTATATTAAATCAACTACTGTAGGAAATTCAATTACAGTGAAGATTAAAGAAACAGGGGCAGTTATCTTTAGAGGTCTAATAGAAGAAATTCGTCTTAAGACTAGAAAGAATGATTATTTTATAATCATAAATGGTATTTCAGCTACTTATAATTTAGATATTAAAGAGAAGAGTTTTTCTTTTCAAGAGACGGGGATTTCATATAAGAAATTTATTAATAAGGTCTTAAAATCATATTCTAAGGTTGATTTTAAAGAAAAGGCTAGTGGAGGGAATAATAAAGAAGATCTATTACTGCAGTATAAAGAGACAGATTGGAAATTTTTAAAGCGTATAGCATCTAGATTTAATACAGGCTTAGTGCCTGATAGCTCTGGTGCGGGGATTAGATTTTATTTTGGAGTGCCAAAGGGTAAAAAAAGAGTTAAGATAGAGGATATAGATTATGATGTTAGTAAAAAATTAAGAGTCTCCCAAGAGATTAAGAAGAATTATCAAGAAGGTGTTAAGGATAAAGACTTTGTTAATTATAGATTAGAGATTAGAGATATAGAGAAGATTCAAAATCTAGCTTTAGGTACGAAAGTTAATTTTGCTAAGCAGGAACTATATGTTAAATCTATCTCTTTACGGATAAAAGAGGGTAATTTAGTTGGAGAATATAAGATGGTTAAAGAGAAGGGCTTAGCATTAGGAGAGATAATCAACTCTCAACTAACGGGGTTAAGTATTGTGGGCGAAGTCTTAGAGGTGCAGCAAGATCAGATAAAAGTGCATCTTGCCATAGACGAAAAACAGGATAAAGCACAGGCTATTTTATTTAAGTACTGTACAGATTATACTTCTGAAGGTGATACAGGCTTTTATACAATGCCTGAGCAAGGGGATCATGTATTATTGTATCTGCCTGATGAGCATGAGAAGAATGCAGTAATTACTGCTGCTATAAGAAAAGAGATTAAAGATAGTGATAAGTTAAGTAATCCTAAGATTAAATACTTACGCACAAAGTATGGTAAAGAGATAGCTTTTAAAGAAGAAGAGATAGTAATTACGGGTAAGGATGAGCAGGTCTTAGTTAAGATTAATGAAGAAGAGGGGATTGAACTATTAAGTAAGCATGATATTAAAGTAAATAGTAAGCAAAAGATTAAGCTTGATGCTAAGAAAGCGATTGAAATGAAATGCAAGGGTAGTAAAATTAAGTTAGACGGTAAGATTAATGTACAGGGTAGTGCAGTGACTATTAATTAGTCTCTATTTTTTTGTCCTTTGATGGAAAAATATTCTTTTAAAAGAATATTATTCTTAACAGATTAATATTCTTAGGAGTAGTGCTGGTTTCAATTGTTTGATTTTATGTTCTTGGATTTCATTGTAACTCTATGTCTTTGCTAAAATCATTCGTGAAAACTACAAAAATGCACTATAGTTTTTGATTGTATGCTTTTGAATTTAACTGTAAACCGTAAACCGTCAACTGTCAACTATCAACGTGCAGGTGTGAAGAAACTCAGTTATCTGCCAAGCCTTGTAATGACAGGCATCAATTTAGCTGAGAGCACTATAAATTTAAGTGAGGGGGAGATTGTAATCGAAGTTATTGAGCAGACGAATAAGACAATTTTATTTGAAGAAGTAAATCCTGAAAAATTAGATCTACTTACTTTAGTCGGTGATGTAAAAGGAATAGAGAGTTTAGAGGATGATAAGATAAAAGAGATTAATGAACATCTACTAGTCGATAGTTTTGAAGACTTTTTAGAAAAGTTCAGTCCTACTATCTATTCTTATTATAATGCAGCTAATCAGAAGGTGATGTATACAGCTAAAAAACCAGAAGGAATTGCAGAGAATAATATCAGTGAGATTAAGTTAGACCAGAATAATGATTTTTTAAAGATGTTATTTACTCTAATCGATACGAAAAAAGACCAGGGCCAAGAGAATGTAGACTTTAAGTTCGAAAATATCTTAGATATGTTGTCTCCACAGAAGGTTATGGAAGATATTAAGCAAGTTCGTAAAGAGGTTGATTACTTATATGGGAAGTATGAGGAGTTAGATGATGAAGACCCAACTAAGTTAGAGATTGGAGATAAGCTAAACCAGAAGTTTGAAGAGGCCAGTCAGAACTACAATAATGTCTTAGGTATGTTACCTCTAGCCATTGAAGATATTAAGACTAGACTATTGTTAGGAGATGGAGAAGAGGGCTCAGAAGCAGAAGAAATAGAGGTTGGAATGTTAACTATGGGCGATGAAGGAGAGCTTAAGATTTTAGAGTCGACAACAGAAGAAGAAGAGACTCTCCCAGCGGAGCGGACTGAGAATAAAGAGGCCTTAGTTGAAGTTTTTGAGGAAGATTATAATGTAATTAGTGAGAATCCAACGCCTTATGTTAAGGACTTAGTAGTCAGAACCTTTGCACCAATTACTGGAATTGGTGAAACAGATGTAGATGTAGAACAGGAAGTAGAGAATTATAATCACTATCTTGACTTTTATAAGCAGTCGAAAGAGGACTTTGTGCAAGTAGCGAAACCATTAGTTGAGAAGTTATTAGGAGTTAAGATGTTCTTTGAACAGTATGAGACAGATAATCGCGGGATGAAGCCAGAGTTGTTAGTGACTAATTGCAAAGTAGATATGATGGTTAAAGCTAATAATAAGCCGCGTTTAACTACCTTTTTAAATACCGTGAATGCTAAGAATAATTTTGGCGAGACTATCTGGTTTGGTATCTTACCTGCAGTGGAGATGGCAGCAGAGAATCAACAGAATATCCGCCGCCAGCGGTTTAAAGGTACTGAAAAAGAGGAGAAGAAGGTAGGCAATACGATGGAGTCTTTAGCCTCTATCTTAAATCTAGCTAAGGACTATAAGATTCAACTATTCTTTAATTTCCAAGCTAATGATGACACCACTTTTAACGATTTAGCTACTAAAGGTGTCGATAAGTATATGGAGAAGACTGAAACTCTAACTCGTAAGGACTATAGTGAATATGCAATTCCTTGTCTGCCGAACTTTACAGTGATTCCGAAGAAGAAATCAGGTGTTGAGTTAGATAAGAAGATGATAGCTACAGAGAATGGAGCCCAGTTATCCCAGGAAGAAGAGGACTTACTTAAGTTATGGTTAGAAGGAGTCTATATTGATGCCTCTTATGTGGCAGCAGGAATTGTTTCAGCCTATCAGTGTCCGGAGTTTTTAAGGGATCACTTTAACTTAGTCTCCACTAAGTACCCTGGAGTTAGATTTGATATTGAAAGCGGGGATAATGCTCTTAAGGTGCCGACGACTTTGGCCCATGAGATTTCTGGTTTTACGAATAAGATTAAAGATCAGATTAATCGGCGTGATTTTGGATTTTTATTCTCCTCTGAAAATGCTTTAATCGATAATAAGACAGTTGATAGAATTACTGTCTATAAGGCACGCAGTATGGCCTTAACTGAAGATGGTTATGACTCAATCTATAAGACTTTAGTTAGTACTTATATTGAAAGAATCTTAAGATTTAAGACAAGTGATTTTAAACAAGATAAGATTGAGAGATTCTTTAGTAATAATCCCCAAAGTCAAAAGAGTCAGTGGAATAATGATAAAGACTATGTTAACTCTATTTTACAGCAAGGCGATGATATCAATCATAAGATTGATTTAGAGAGCAATACTTGTCAGCTTGATATTGTCTTTAATGGTAATGTTAAGAATCTTGAAGTTAGTATTACTAAGAGTACAAGTGCAGCGACGGCGAGCTAGATATTAGTAAGAAGTGATTAGTGATCAGTAAAAAGCAGGCAATAAGCAAAAAACACTGTATATAGATTACGCACTTAATATGCTATAAGCAGAGAGCATAGGGTTACACGGAGAGTTTTCTGTAGTTTAGAAAACTTGGAGGATGAGTAATCAGTAAGAAGCAGTAAGAAGTAAAGAGTAAGAAGTAAAGAGTAAGAAGTAAAAAGCAATAAGAAGTAAAGAGTAAAGAGTAAAGAAAAAATTAAAGGAGTTGTTGTTAAATGGGATTTAGATTAACGATTGAAGGGCAGAGTGAGACAATTAAGTTAGGAATGGAGAATATCAATGATGTGAGTTATGAAGCGGATACACCTAATGATTCTAACGCTCGAGCAACAGATTTATCAACAATATTAGTGATTAGTGGAAAGATTTTAGCAGCAGTAGATGGGGAACCAGACCAGACTAAGAAGTTATCTCTATGGTCTTTAGTCAGTGCAGAGAAGGCAGATGCTTACCGCAATGCAGTTTTAGAAGTTATTGCTGGAGATCAAGTAGTAAGAAAAGTGACCTTTCCGAATGCTTTTGTAGTTGATTATACAGAAGACTTTGGTCATACAGAAGGTGTAGGAACATTTATGTTAGTAATTAAGCAAAAGAAAGACAAATTACCTGCTGTAGCTATTGATGGCAATTATGCTAAGTAAATCTATTATTACTTAGAGAAGAGTTTAATTTGATCCTCGACTTTAAGCAGTTTGGTTTATAGAACGAAATAGCGAGGATCAAATTAAATATTTGAATAAGGATATGAAGAGAATTCTATTAAAAAATAGCGAGGAGGATTTAATGTAATGACAGAAGCTGAAAGAAAAAAATATGCTAAAAAAGTAATTAAAAAGATGTGGGGATCAAGTGTTAGTTATTCTGATAAAGATCTAACTCCTGAATTATGTAATTGGGTGATTGGGATTTATTTAAGTTGTACATCAGCAAGTAAACAAATTGATGGTATAGAAAATTTCAAAGGAACAGATCCTACCACATCTTTAAAGAGTATAGTATGGAAGGTCATTAAATGTTTAAGAGATTTACTAAGAAAGAATGTGACCTATAATGATTGGGATCCTAAAGTTAAAATAAAAGCTAAAACATATAAAAATTATTTTCAAGCAGCAGTTTCTTCTGGTGAAACAGCTCATTTACCTAAGCCAAGAGTTCAATATACTGGGAAATAGTATAATAAAAAAGGGGGGAGAAAATAATGAAAAAAATAATTATTATAGCTGTAATTATAATGTCTATTGTAGTACTTTTATTTAATTATATTAATAACCAAGCTAATTTAATTGAAGCAGTTAAAAATGAAAATGAAGTGCAAGTTAAAAAAATAATTAATTCTGGGGCAGATGTTAATGTTAAAAATCAAGAGAATGAGTTTCCATTGTTAATTACTGTTCAAAAGGGTAATAAAAAAATAGCAAAATTATTAATAAAAGCAGGAGCAGATGTTAATCAAAACATTGATAATAATACAATTATAGAAGATTTAAACCCATTATTTTTGGCAGTACTAAATAATGATTTAGAAATGGTTAAATTATTAATAGAAAAAGGAGCAAATGTAAATATCAAGACCCAACATGGTGAAACCTTACTACCTGCAGCGATGTTTGATGCTGACTTAGAAATAGTAAAACTGTTAATAAATGAAGGTGTAGATGTTAATAATTTTTCCCAAATGGGTTTGACTCCCCTATTATTCGTTGCTTCAGTATCAGAAAGCAAGCAAACTATAGAAGTAACTAAATTATTAATAGACTCAGGAGCTAAAGTAAATGTTAAAGATAAAAAGCTTGGTATGACTCCTTTAATGTATGCTTCCAAAGTAGGTAATGAAAACATAGCTAAAATTTTATTAAAAGCAGGAGCTGATCTAAGCCAAACAAATAATAAAGGGAAAACAGCTCTAGATCTAGCAAGAAAAAAAGAAAATAAAAAAATGGCTAAATTATTAAAAAATAGATAGTATTTAAAGAAAACTAATGAATTTGAGAAATTATAAACATGTGCAAGTTTTAAAAATACAATCCATCGTGGCAATAGACCTGATCATGCTGTAGGATGTATTTTGAAAGGGATTGAATAGAGTATGATAGAGTGAAAAAGATTTAAATAAATTGTTGGATCAGTCACAAGATGGAGGGATTAAAGGGGGTTAATTATGAATTTTAATAAAACAAAGTATGTTATTTTATTCATTATTGCAGTGATGATAGTAGGAACTATGAGTAGTAACGTAGATGCTGAAGAGTATGATTGGCAAAAATTAAAGACTACGTATAAGAAATTTATTGATACCCCTAGTTGTATTCAAAAACAAAATTTGTTAACAGTATTATCCAATGAGAAAATTATAAAAACAAAGGAGTTGTTGCAAAGTGGGATTTAGGTTAACAATTGAAGGGCAGAGTGAGACAATTAAGTTAGGAATGGAGAATATCAATGATGTAAGTTATCGGTCTGATACGCCAAATGATTCTAATGCACGAGCTACAGACCTATCAACAATCTTAACAGTTAGCGGGAAGATCTTAGCAGCAGTAGATGGGGAGCCAGACCAGACTAAGAAGTTATCTCTGTGGTCTTTAGTCAGTGCAGAGAAGTCAGATGCTTACCGCAATGCAGTCTTAGAAGTGATTGCAGGCGATCAAGTAGTCAGAAAAGTAACCTTTCCTAATTCATTTGTGGTTGATTATACAGAAGATTTTGGTCATACAGAAGGGGTAGGAACCTTTGTCTTAGTCTTAAAGCAGAAGAAAGATAAGCTGCCTGCTGTAGCAATTGATGGCAACTATGCTAAATAGGATTGAAAATTAAACTTTTTCTGCCTGAATTCGGGAAGATACCTTTTCACTTTACGCTGTGAAGTCGAGTATTGACCCGGATTTAGAATTTGAATGAGAGGTGGTCTGAATTAAAGATATTATTCGTACTAAGTTAAGTACTATGGAAAATTTAGCAGAGCGCAGTCAGTTAAAAGAGATATTAAAAGAAGTCTTCATGCCTTTAGTAGAGCATCAAGAGGCAATGCAGTCAAGATTAGAAGAGAGAGTCTTTAATGAGGTAGAAGATGAGCTAGGAGAGTATAATATTTATGCTGCTTTAGTGCCGCGTCAGAAATTGAGACTATTAGATGGTCTATTATTTCCAATCTTAGCAGAAGAGGAAGAAGAGAGTCTTTATGAAGAAGAAGAGATGATTGAAAAGATTATTAACGGCGAACAAGTAGTTGTGTCTAAGATCTTTTTAAAGAGAAGTCGAATAGAAATAGAAGATTTAAAGAAACAAGAGCGAGTCTTTACAGGCCAAATTGTAACGGCTAAGAGAGATTATAATATCAAAGTAAAATTGGAGTATAATACTGAGTATATAGAGAAAGAAAAGGAATTATATAATATATTTTT
>JAWOFC010000031.1:0-3504 GCA_046482455.1 Halanaerobacter sp.
AGTTAATAGTTAATAGTTAATAGTTAAAGTCAAAAGCATACAATCAAAAGACTAAATATTCTATCTTCCAATATCTTTCTTTAGCTGAAAGTACTCTGATAATGGTATAATCTCTGCCCTCACTCTTAAAGTAAAACTGACTTTGATTGCTGAGTAAGTTTTTCGGAGTGGCATTAAATTTAGGTTATTAATGAGTCTTAATGAAGTGAAAGCAAAAACAATTTTGCATTACTTAATTTTTATTTAAATTAAGTTAAATTGATTTTGCTTAAACGAATTTTAGACGAATTGACCTAAATTTTTGAACGAAGAAATACTTGCTCAGCAATCTCAAAAGCTACACTTTATATAATTTCGATCGACTTACAAAGATCAGTATACTCCTGCGCGATACCAAACCTCCGCTTTCTAATCTCTGCTTCTTCATCAGGAGTTTGAGCATCATAAAACTCTTGCCCTAGCTCTTCATATTCATCTGCTAAGTCCATTGCTTCTGCCAATAACTCAATAACTGTTGCTCCTTTTATCTCACCATCTTTATCATGCCCAATTGCTACTACCGGACGTCCCCAAGTAACTGGGCCAGCCATTGCATCGCCCATATGCATTACTCCCGTACCACCCGGATGGGTATGGACTATCACTATATTATGAGGAATCTTTTCAGTATAGGCTTCACGCAGCGAAATTCCTGCAATATCAGTACAACTAGACGCTAAAAGACGCGAGGGAACATATCCCATGCCGCCGACTACTATCTCACCTTTTTGTACAATATGACCATCTTTAATCTCTCCTAAAGCTGCAACTTCACGCCCCTGTTCTACACTATTTGATCTATCAATTAGCTTGTGAGCAAAATCTTGAGCTATTGAGTCTACTTCTATCTTTTCTATCTGCCATTCACTCTCATCTTTGGTCTCAACTCTAACCTCATCTTCTTCCATCTCTACTTGCTCTAATTCTTCACAGATCTCTAAATACTCTAATCTAGTCTTAGAATTCTCCTTTAAGACTTCTCTTTCTTCTTCCATAGTCTTAGCAGTTAGCCTCTTTAATTTTATCTCTTCTGATTTTGTTGTTAGTTCAAAGAGATGGTCTTGAGGATAGATAATACCTACTCCGGCTACTTCTTCCATCTTAACTCCAATTCTGACTAAAGGTTGATTAATAGTATTAATCCCATTAGTATCTACAATTAACCCTGTCTTGCCTGGATTAGTAGTGATTAAGACTGCATTCTCTGGTAGTTGATTCATAATCTCTAAGAGTGATTCTCCTTTTCTCTTAGCTACCTTAGATAAGACCTCACGATAAGGAAGCCCAGAGACTCCACCATCAACTAATTCTGTAACAGCATCTATATAACCCTCTTCATTTACAAAACCTATACATCCTACTGCCCGACCTTGGCTTAAATGATTACTTCTTGCAACTATCCTATCCACTATTGCTTCTGCTATTCCTTTTACTTTCATATAATTCCTCTCCTTTACTTTAATAATTAACTACCTCATCTAATTTAAGGGATACAATCTGTGAAACACCAGAGTTTTGCATAGTAATCCCATAGAGGGTATTAACTGCTCTCATAGTCCCTTTTCTATGGGTAATCACAATAAATTGCGCCCGTGTAGCTAAGTTCTGTAAATAATTAGCAAACCGATTCACATTAGCATCATCTAAAGGTGCATCTAATTCATCTAAGACATAAAAAGGACTGGGATTAACCTTTAATAAAGCAAAAATTAAGGTTGTAGCAGTTAAAGCCTTCTCGCCCCCTGACATCAATGATAATTTCTGCAAATTCTTACCTGGAGGCTGAGCATTAATTTCAATTCCAGTTTCTAATAAGTTATTTTCATCTTCTAATGCCAACTCTGCCTGTCCACCTTCAAAGAGATCAACAAAAATGGTCTCAAACTCTTCCTTAACCTCTTTAAAAGCTGCTAAAAACTCTTCCTTCATTTCAGCCTCAATTTCAGAGATCACTTCTTGTAATGAATTACGTCCTTCAATTAAATCTTGGTGCTGTTCCTCTAAAAAGTTTAACCTTTTAGTTAAATTCTCAAACTCTGCAATGGCACCTAGATTAACAGGTTCTAATCTTTTCATCTTCTTCTTTAAGTCCTTAATAATCTTCTCAAACTCTTGATAATTATCTATTGGTTCATAATCTTCAAGTGCCTCATAAACCTCTAATTCATACTCCTCTTTTAATTTCTCTTCAATATTCTCTAAATTAACTTTAATTTCAGTCAACTTAACTTCAACTTGGTTAAATTCTTCCTGCAGTTCATCTCTTCGTTCTCTACTCTCTTTTGATTCTTTCTGATACTGCTTAATCTTGTCCTTAACTGTAGTTCTATCCTTTTTTAAACTATCTAATTCTTCTTGAAGCTCTTTTATCTTAGCTTCTAACTCTTCTCTATCATCTTTTAACTCTTCTTTTTTAAGCTCAATTTCTTGCGTCTTATTCTTAACTTTAGTAATATTACTCTCTTCTTGAGATATCTTCTCCTTCTTATTCTCCAAACTTAGTTCTTTATTCTTAAAATCTTGCTCTAAACTCTCTACTTCCTGCTCTAAAGAGGCAATTTCTACCTTAGTATCTGTAACTTCAGCACTTAATTCTTCCTTATTCTCTTCTAAAGAATCAATCTCTTGGGCTAATTTTGTAATTAAGCCCTCTAAATCGTCTTCTCCCGTCGTCAGATTAGCTAATTTTTCTTTAATCTCAACTCGGCTTTCTTCTAGTTCAGCCTTCTCCTCTAGCAAATCAGTTATCTTTTCTTCCTTCTTCTTAATTTCAGCCTCTAACCTCTCTACCTCATCTTTAGACTGCTGATAGTCTTTGTGCAGGCTTGTCTGCTCAAGATCTAACTTTCTAACTTCTTCATCAAGCTCTTCTATCTCTTCTTGT
This sequence comes from Halanaerobacter sp., assembly GCA_046482455.1. GTDB lineage: Bacteria > Bacillota > Halanaerobiia > Halobacteroidales > Halobacteroidaceae > Halanaerobacter. The sequence goes on from JAWOFC010000031.1 coordinate 2,924, forward strand.
ATCTCTTCTAATCTCTCCCGCTTAGCAAATCCAGTCTCTTTTATCTCTTTTAATTCTTCATTTAAATCCTCTACTTCAGAAGATAGCTCTTCAATCTCTCTGGAACGCCCTAATAGATTGCTATTTTGATTCCTACTACCACCTGTCATAGATCCTCCTGGTCGAACAATCTCTCCTTCTAAAGTAACTACTTTAACTCTCTTATTAGCTGCTTTCGAAATCTGAACCGCTGCATCCATATCTTGGGCTACTATGATCCGACCTAAAATATTCTTAACTACATCTTCATACTGGTCATCATAATCAACTAATCTATCTGCTGCATCAACTGCTCCACTAATCTCTAAAGCCTTCTTTTCACTATCTCTTAAACTTCTTGCTTCAATTAGATCTAGAGGTAAAAAAGTAGCGCGCCCAGCATTATTTCTTTTTAAATAATCAATCGCCCTTTGACCTACTTTATTATCTTCTACGACTATGTTCTGTAATATACTTCCTAGTGCCACTTCAATTGCCGTTTCATCCTCCTTAGAGACATCAATCAACTCTCCAACTACTCCACAGACACCCTTTAATCCACC
>JAWOFC010000032.1:0-2505 GCA_046482455.1 Halanaerobacter sp.
GTAGTTACTTTAACTGCCGAGCAAAAAGTTAAAGTAAGTTAGTTTTCTAAACTCCGGGTTTCCGGAGTTTTTTTATTTTTTTGTGATTTTAAATTCTCTTCTTGCATAGATTTTGTAGTAGTTAGAGAATAGGAGCGATAATAATGAAGAAGGTTTTTAATAAATTGCGTGATGCAACTCATGCTTTAGTCCATTCGGGCGGACGGACAGTGATTGTTGGAGGTACAGAAGTTAGTATCCAATTAGCAGATAAGTTAAGCCAATTAGGGCAAGAGGTTATTATTGTTGAGGAAGATAATCAATTATGTAAACAGATTCAAGAGCGTCTTGACTGTTTGGTAGTCCAAGGTTTAGTAACTGAGAGGAAGACTAGAAGGGAGATCAGATTAAATACAGCTAGTCTCTTAATTGCTTTGACTGATAATGAAGAATATAATCTCTTAGCTGGAATCTATGCTAAAAAATTAAGAGTAGAGGAAGTAATAGTTCAAATCAGGAATGAAGACTTCTTTGATGAAGAGTTACAGCAAAAGAACTTAGGATTAGATTTAGTCTTAAACCCTTATCAAATGGCAGTTAAGAGAATAAAGAGTTTAGTTGATTCAGGTGCTGAATTAGAATTAGAGGAGCTGTTAGATAATCGAGTTAAGATTAGTAAGTTTAAAATATCTCATCAAAACCGTTTGGCCTACCAAGAAGTTAGCCAGTTAAATTTAGGTAAAGATGCATTATTAATTGCTATCTGGCGTAAAGGTAGGGCTTTGCTTCCGCAGGACTCAGAGAAATTATATCCAGGTGATCTCTTATATATGATCTCTAGACGGGGCATTAAGACTAAAATATCAGATCTGATTCGCTCTAAACCGGGTAAAGATAAGTTGATTTTAGCTGGAGCAGGAGAGATTAATCAGAAGTTAGCCCGCTTTTTTGCCCAAGAAACAGTAGTTACAATTGTTGAAGAGTCAAGGGCCAAAGGCCAAGATTTAGCTGAGGATTTAGCAGAAGTACTGGTCTTAGAGGGTTCTACTATGGACTTAGAGCTACTAAAAGAAGAAGGAATCGCCGAAACTGATCTCTTTATAGCGGGTACTGCAGAGCAGAAACAGAATCTATTAACTGCAGCTGTAGCTGATAAATTAGGGGTTAAGATGACGATTGCCCTCGTAGATGAGATATCGTATAGTAGTTTGGATAATTATTTGGAATTAGACTATATTATCTGTCCTGCCTTATTGGCCATAGATACTATTTTAGATTATTTGCACGAAGGAAAGGTCAGTGGTAATACGATCTTAGGAGGTCAGATTAATATCTTTAAGGTGAGATTTAAGGGCCAAAAGAGGCAGAGTATTAAACGTCTGCATTTATCGTCTGATCTATTAGTTGCTTTAATTTGGCGTGGTGATGAAGTGATTATTCCAGATAAGGAGACGAAGCTGTTGCCAAAGGATGAGTTGTTGGTTTTGACCTTATTATCCTTAGAGGAGGTAAAGAGAGCTGTGAGCAGTGAGCTGTGAGCTATGAGCGGTAAGTAAGCTGTCAGCGGTCAGCAAAAAAAGCAGTGATGAGTGATGAGTAAGTAGTAATGAGCTAAAAGCATAAAGTCAAAAAAAGAAAAAAGTAATGAGTAGCAAGTAGGCAATAAGCATAAAAAGCTGCATATAGATTACGCAGTTAATATGCTATAAGTAGAGAGTATAGGGTTACACCAAGAGTTTTAATTATCAATTCTAGACTCTAAATTTTCAATTGTAAAAGGGAAGCGGTGAATATGTTATGAAAAAGATTTCGATTTTAGGTGCTACGGGTTCGATTGGAAGGCAGACATTAGAAGTAGTTAATTATTTAGAAGAGGATATCTCTATTACAGCAATTACGGCTAATAATAGTGTTGAATTATTAGCCCAACAAGCTCAAGAGTTTGCTGTGGATTATGCTGTGATTATGAATTATGAGCATCAAGACAAATTGGAATCACTTTTAGCAGGAACTGAAACTGAAGTTTTAACTGGTCTAGACGGGATTTTAAAAGTAGCTACTTTAACGGATATAGATTTGGTAATTAATGCTCTTGTCGGTTCTATTGGTGTTAAACCTACTTTGGCAGCTATTAAGGCTGGTAATGATGTAGGTTTGGCTAACAAGGAGACATTAGTTACTGCTGGAGGTTTAGTGATGTCTAAGGCTCAAGAAAATGATGTTTCAATCTTACCTGTGGATAGTGAACATAATGCTATCTTCCAAGCCTTAGAAGGTAATAAAATAAGTGATGTTGAACGTATTATCTTAACTGCATCGGGCGGTCCATTTAGAGAAGCAAGTGCTGAGAAGTTAAGTCAGGTAACTGTTGACGAGGCTTTGGATCATCCTAATTGGGATATGGGTGGTAAGATTACAATTGATTCAGCAACATTGATGAATAAAGGATTAGAGGTTATTGAAGCTAAATGGCTATTTGATTTAGAGTTTACAGATATAGATGTAGTAGTTCATCCTCAGAGTATA
>JAWOFC010000077.1:0-3827 GCA_046482455.1 Halanaerobacter sp.
TGCTCGGGTAGAACTAAGGATTAAATTGCCCTGCAGCCGCTGTTTAGAAAAGTTTGAAATGTCTTTGGAATTTGACTATGAGGCTGAATTTGATAAAGCAGAAGTGGAGCATGATGAGTTGGATTTAGAGGAATCTCTGCTAGATCATATTACCTTAGCCATTCCAATGAAGACAGTCTGTAGGGAAGACTGCCAGGGTTTATGTCCTAGTTGCGGAATTAATTTAAATGAAGATAGTTGTGACTGTATGATGCATGAGGTTGATCCTCGTTTAGCTAAGTTAGAACAACTATTAGATAAAGAATAAGTGTTAATGTGAATCAAGGAGGTGTATAGGATATGGCAGTACCAAAGAGAAGAACTTCTAAGACGAGAAAGAGAAAGCGAAGAACTCATAAAAACTTAACTCCACCTAATCTATCCGAATGTCCAAATTGTCATGAGTTGAAAAAATCTCATCAGGTTTGTTCTGAGTGTGGTCATTATAAAGGTAGAAAAGTAAAATAGTGATATTCTAAAAAGCAAGGCAGATTTTCTGTCTTGCTTTTTTATTTTTCTCTTGCCCTTGAAATTTAAGTAAAGATTAGGTATAATAAGAGTGATTTAAATTAGCACCAGGTATTAATTAGAAACGGGTGATAGAGATGAAGAATTTAAATAAAAAGCAGCGTCAAGAGAAGTTGACTGAATTATTAGAGGATGACCCTTTTTTAACTGATAAGCAGTTGGCTCAGAAATTTGGGGTCAGTATTCAAACGATTAGATTGGATAGAAGAGAGTTAGAGATCCCTGAAGCTAGAAAGAGAATTAAGTCAGTAGCACGTCAGACTTATTCTAAGGTTAAATCTGTGCAGAGTGGAGAGATTATTGGTAAGTTAGTCGATGTTGAATTAAACAAATTCGGTTCTTCCGTCTTGGAGACAACGGGAAATATGGTCTTAGAAAAGGCTGAGGTTGTACGCGGTCACCATATTTTTGCCCAAGCAAATTCATTGGCAGTGGCGATTATAGATGCTGATGTAGCAGTTACTGGTGCGGCTAATATTCGCTATCAGAAGCCAGTCAGTATTGATGAAAGGTTAGTTGCTGCAGCTGAAGTTAAAGAGAGAGAAGATAATAAATTTACTATTGAAGTCAATACTAAGGTTAATAATGAATTAATTTTTGCAGGAGAATTTGTTATTTTTGCTTTAGAAGAAGAGGAAATAAGAGAGGGAGGCCTATAAATTGAGAATTGCTGTTGATGCGATGGGGGGCGATGATGCTCCCCAAGAGATGGTTAAAGGTGTGATTCAAGCTAGTCAAAAGACTAGTACAGAATTAGTTTTAGTTGGTCAAGAGGGGAAGATTAAGCGTGAGCTTGCCAACTATGATTATAATCAAAAGCAGATTAGTATAGAGTCTGCCTCTCAAATAATAGTGATGGATGAATCTCCAACGCGAGCCTTGAGGAAGAAGAAGGATTCATCAATTGTAGTAGGAAGTAATTTAGTGGCTGATGATGAGGTTGATGCCTTTGTTTCAGCAGGGAGTACAGGAGCTGTGATGGCTGCTGCTACTTTTAATACTGGTCGAGTTAGAGGAGTAAAGAGACCAGCTATTGGGACGGTTTTCCCTGCGCTAAGGGGTCAAACTCTATTATTAGATGCAGGTGCTAATGTAGATAGTAATGCAGAGAATTTGGTACAGCAGGCTTTGATGGGACATATTTATATGAAAGAGATTTTTGCTATCGATAATCCCAAAGTAGGAATTTTAAGTATTGGAGAAGAGAAGAAGAAAGGAAATAAATTAACTAAAGAGACCTATGAGTTACTTGAAGAAGAGAAGATAAATTTTGTTGGTAATGCTGAAGGTAGAGATCTCTTTACAGGTGAATTTGATGTAGTAGTCTGTGATGGATTTGTTGGTAATATTGTTTTAAAGGTAGGAGAGGGTTTAGCAGAGACAGTCTTTAAGCTATTAAAAAAAGAGGTAAAGAATAGTTGGTTAGCTAAGATTGGGGGACTCTTTTTAAAACCTGTTTTAAAACGCGTTAAGGAGAAACTTGATTATAGAGAGTATGGTGGTGCTCCGTTATTAGGAATTGATGGTGTGACAATAATTAGCCATGGTAGTTCTGATGCTAAGGCAATTGTGAATGCGATTGAAAATGCTGAAGAGGCAGCACGAGCAGATCTGCCGGGCTTAATTAAAGCTGATTTAGATGAAGGGACTGATAAATAGTATGGGCAATAAGAGAAGGGCGCAAGTTGCTGGAGTAGGTTCTTATACTCCTGAGAAGGTCTTAACTAATGAAGAATTAGAAGAGATGGTAGATACTAGTGATGAATGGATTACTAAACGAACTGGTATTCAAGAACGGCGTATTGCTGCAGATGATGTAACTGCCTCAGATTTAGCTTATGAATCGACTCAACAGGCTTTAAAGGACGCAGGCTTAGAGGCTGAGGATTTAGATTTGATCTTAGTAGCAACATCTACGCCAGATCATTTAGCTTTTCCATCGACAGCTTGTATACTACAGGACAAGTTGGGGATTACTGAAATTCCTGCTTTTGATCTTGCTGCTGCTTGTACGGGATTTATTTATGGGATGTCTACTGCTGCTCAATATATTGAAACTGGGGCCTATGATAATATTTTAGTAGTGGGAACAGAAGTCTTTTCTAAGATTATTGATTGGGAAGATCGTGATACCTGTGTACTGTTTGGCGATGGAGCAGGAGCAGCTGTTTTAATGCCGGGTGAAGATGGAGGAGTATTGTCAAATTATTTAGGAGCAGATGGTTCGCGCAGCCATGTTTTAGAGGTTCCAGGCGGTGGTACGAAAGAGCCGCTCTCCCAGGCTGTTTTAGATGATAAAGAGCATTATGTTAGAATGGAAGGAAAGCCAGTCTTTAAGTTTGCAGTTAAAATCTTAGGTAAGGCTGCAGTTAAAGCTTTAGAAGAAGCTGGAATGGATAAAGGAGATATTGATTATTTAATTCCTCATCAAGCAAATACTAGAATTATTGATGCTGCAGCTAAACGCTTAGATTTGAGCAGAGATCAAATCTATGTTAACGTGGATAAATATGGTAACACTTCGGCTGCTTCTATTCCTTTGGCCCTCGATGAAGCAGTGAAAGATGGAGAAATTGAGCAAGGGGATATTATTGTGTTAGTTGGGTTTGGTGCGGGATTAACGTGGGGGGCAACAGTAATAGAATGGACCTAAAGGAGGAGACTAATAGTGATCCAAAATGAATTGTGTGATTTATTAGAGATTGAGTATCCAATTATTCAAGGCGGCATGGCTTGGGTAGCCACAGGAGAGTTAGCTTCTGCTGTCTCGCAGGCAGGAGGATTAGGAATCATAGGAGCTGGAAATGCACCAGCTGAGGTAGTACGTGAAGAGATTAGAAAAGTAAAAGAAGTGACTGATAATTCATTTGGAGTTAATGTCATGTTATTATCGCCGCATGTTGATGAAGTGGTGGAAGTGGTAGTGGAAGAAGAAGTACCAGTTGTAACTACAGGAGCAGGAAATCCGGCTAAGTATTTAGATGATTTTAAGTCTGTAGGAGCAAAAGTTATTCCTGTTGTCCCATCTGTGGCTTTAGCAAGAAGGATGGCAAGGTATGGAGTTGATGCAGTAATTGCTGAAGGTAATGAAGCAGGAGGTCATATTGGGCGTTTGAATACAATGGCTTTAGTACCACAGATTGTTGATGCTATCGATTTACCTGTAATTGCTGCAGGAGGAATTGCTGATGGTCGCGGATTTACTGCTGCACTAACTTTAGGAGCTAAAGGAGTACAAATGGGAACAAGGTTTGTCTGTA
>JAWOFC010000085.1:0-3165 GCA_046482455.1 Halanaerobacter sp.
TACGTATCTAGATCTTCATCTCTCACTTCTAATAATCCCTTTAATTCACCATCTTTTAGTGTCACATCATTCCCATCAGCCCATTTAACATCGTAGAGATCGTCAGAGTTTGGTTCAGCCTTCAATTCAGTTACACTATCTCCTTGTACAAGTCCTCGCCCACTAATACTAACCCGCAGTGCTCCTTCTTCATTCTCTGAATACTGTATATTAGTTAATTTCGCCAATTCATTAACTAATTTTGTCCTTTTATCCCGTAAGTCATTGGCATCTTGATCACCACCCTCTACTCCCACAATCTGCTCATTTAAGTCTGCAATTCGATTAGCATGAGAATTGATATCCTCTACTTTTGTTTCTACTCTCGAATCAACTGATGACTGATAATCATCAAGCTGCGTATCTATATGATTGAAAGTATCAGTCACTGCTAAAGCTCTCTGCCGTACCGTAGCTCGCACTGATTTACTCTCTGGTTTATTATTTAACTCCTGCATTGAATTCCAAAAGTCGCTCATTGTCTGCTCTACACCCTGGTCAGATGGTTCATTAAAGATCAATTCAATCTCATCAAGAGAGTCTTCTTTAACCTCCCAATAACCTTTAGTCCGATTCTCCTTTCTCACCTGTCCATCTATAAAATCATTGCGCATTCTCCGTATTTTACTAACTTCCACTCCCGTCCCCATCTGTCCTGCTCCGGACACACTCAGAGGATCAGTTGCAGTATGAATTGCTTCCTGACGGCTATAACCTTCTGTATTAGCATTAGATATATTATGACTTGTAGTCTCTAATGATTTCTTCTGCGCCCATAAGGACTTCTTTCCAATCTCTAACCCACTAAAAGTCGAGCCCATCTTATCACCCCATTTTCTGAAATAAACTCTATCCCAACTAAATTATATCAGATATTATATTTTAACAGTCTTTATATCTTCTTACACTTACAACTTAATGGATAATATTATTCTTCATAGTCATCAGCAAATGACTTTTAATAATTTCTTTCAGCCAAGAATACTCACAATATACTATATGTCAACTTCGAATTTATTAGTTTTAGGTTTCGATTTTAATCGTTTGAACTTTTTAAGTCTTAATTTTTAAGCTTTTGCACTTCTAAGTCTTGAATTTCAAAACTTTATTCTTTCTCCATTTTAGATTTTTAAGCTTTAAGCTTTTGACTTTTAAGCTTTAAGCTTTTGACTTTTGAGAGAATTCCTGTTTGAACGCAGTGAGTTTAATTCTCTCCTGATTTTTTGATTACTTTTGCGCTGTGAAGAAACGGTAGTTTCTGATCAAGTAGTCTTGGGCTGTATCAAGACAAAAGTAATACAAAACTATGCTTTGTGATTCAACATCGACTTAGAATTCTCCCCTTCCTCCATCGACCCTTGATTACCATACGTCCCTTGCTTACTATTATTAGTCAATAGATTCAGATTCAGATTAGTCAACTGTAGGGCATTCTTTAACAATTTATTATTTAACCGGTTAGTCTCCCGCAATTTAGTAGTTACTTCCAATAATTTATTTCTTAAGTCTTCTAATTTTTCCTTAGACTGAGGATGAGTATCATCTATAAAATCTGTTAAACTTCTATTCCCCGTTAAACGCTGTCGCTTTTCTTCTAGCTGCTGCACTTGAGAAACTAGTTTTTCTTCTTTATTTATCGCATTCTCTAACTTTTCTATCTCTTCATCAACAATTAGGTCAGTCTTTCTCTCAGATAATTTCAACAAATCTTGATATAAAGTATATTCACCTTTTAAAATAGTAACCAACTGCTTCTGCACTTAAACCATCCCCTTAAACCAGTTTGTTTAATTTAGCCTGGTTTAACATCTTTTCTGCTATTTCCTCACCTGTTACATTATAATTCCCCTGCTCTACTTCTTGTTTTAGACTTTCTACTTTTTCCCTTCGGGCTGCAGAGACTTTATTTGCTTCAGCTTTTGCCTTCTGCATCTGCTGAGCACTTTCGGAGATATTAAAACTATCCTTTTTAGAGCTTTTTTCAGCCTTATCTGTCTTATCATTCTCCTTTTGATTATTATACTTATTTAGTAATTTAGAAACCCCTACAGAATCAATCTTCATAATACACCACCCACCTCGATTTAAAATTTTATCAACTCAATATTACTTAATGATGAATTAATAATTATAATTTTAAGAATCCGCATAAAGACATATCTACATAACTTGTTATCGAGGAAAGTAGAATTTATTTAATCTCAATCTAGTATAAAAAAAAAGGTTTAAAGCAGATTAAGTCTAATATAATCGACTATACTGCCTTAAACCCATAATTTGAGTTCTAATCTCTTGTAAACATCCTATCCTTATTTTTCTTTTCTTTCTTTGTGCTCTTATTTTTCTTCTTCTGTTTAGTCTTTTGTATACCACTAGCAAGCTCAGTGCTACATTCATCACAATACTTACCTTGACTAATCTCTTTTCCACAGCGTTGACATTCAATGGTCATATTTGAGCCCTGTACTTCAAGAAGTCGTCCTTCCCGAATAAACTTCTTTATGATTGGTTCTCCCACGTCTGTAGCTTCGCTAACTTGGGGAACAGTTGCCCCTGGATTATCCCACAAGTAATCCTTTACTCGTTGAAACTTACTCTCTTCTTCCGCTAAACAGTTAGGACAGATCTTTTGCCCTTTAGCAGCTGCAAATAGGTCACCACAGTTAATACATTTTTTTAGATCCATTATTTCACCCCCGAATAAACAGTCCATTTTTAACTAGTTTAACTGCTAAAATTATATTACAGAGCTAAGTTCAAAACTTAGTACCAGCATCAGATTAATTGAAAATTGAGAATGGATGATTGAGAATTAAAAAGATAGAATCAAAAACTAAAACTAAAAAATAATAGTGATCTTAATCTTGGACTTATACTTAGCTTTGGGCATGCTTAAACTTAACTTCGGTCTCATACTTAATTATTCGTCATATTTCTTCATTTTCCTTGTTTAAATTTAAATCTCTGCCGGTAGCCAAAGTAATTATTTTAACTTCTTTAGCTCCTCTTTCCAGTAATATCTTAGCAGCTTGATTGACTGTTGTCCCCGTCGTATAGATATCATCTACTAATAATAATTTACTATTAGCTATCTGAGTATGGTTAATAGCTTTAAACTGCTCTTTT
>JAWOFC010000097.1:0-7115 GCA_046482455.1 Halanaerobacter sp.
GGGTATTACCACAGCCGCTGAAGTTATAATAGTAACCTTCTGGCGTCAATAAATAATAAGTCTTATTATCTATACCGCGATAAGAGATATAAGGACCCTTCTCATTACCCTCAGCAGTATGATTAAATACCACATCAAGAATAACTTCTATACCATTCTTATGCAGCTCCTTAACAAGATTCTTTAACTCATCAACCTCCATACCATACTTACCCGTTGCTGCATAACCAGCCTTAGGAGCAAAAAAGTTTACTGCACTATAACCCCAGTAATTATATAACCTCTCTCCAGTATCTTCATTAATTCTAGAGTTTTCAAACTCATCAAATTCAAATACCGGCAGCAGTTCTATACAGTTAACTCCTAATTCCTTCAAATGGGGTATCTTTTCTCTAATAGCAGCAAAAGTCCCTGGATATTTAGCATCAGAAGACGGATGACGGGTCAGACTTCTCACATGTGCTTCATAGATCACTAAATCTTTCATATCCTGCTCTAAAGACTTATCACCTTCCCAATCAAAATCATCATAGATAATTCGGGAGCGGTGATCAAACTCTTTATCCCACTCAGGCTCTTCACCCCAGACTTCCCGCCCAGAAACTGCCTTAGCATAAGGGTCAAGTAAGATCTTATCTTTATCAAAGCGGTGACCCTCACTCGGTTCATAAGACCCATCCATACGATAACCATACTCTACATTCTCATAATCAATATCAAAAACTATCATAGTAAATACATTTCCAATCCTGAATTCATCCGGAAAAGGAATAACTGCATAGGGCTCATCCTCATGGCGCTTAAATAAGAGAAGCTCACAAGAAGTTGCATGCTTAGAAAATACAGAGAAATTTACACCGCCCGGTACAATTGAAGCCCCAAAAGGTAAAGGCCTTCCGCGGCGAAAGTTGATTCCATCATGTTCATGTGTTGGATAGATATCTACTCTTTTCACTAGTTCTAACCCTCCTCTTTAATCTGGGCAACTGCTTCATCTACAGTCTCAGCAGTAGGTAAAATATGACCAAATCCAGTCATCTCCATCACATCTTTTACCTCTTCTAATAGATTAGCCAGCACTCCATACGCCTCAACTGCTTTTATTCTTTTAGCAGTAATTAATAATACCCGCAGACCAGCACTTGAAACGTATCCACATTGGCCCATATCAAAGACTAATTTAGCATCTCCATCAATTTGAGGTACTATCTCTTCGCGAGCTTCATCAGCAGTATTCCCATCAAGATCGCCCACTATTTTAATAATCTTAATTCCATCTTCTTCTTCTATCTTTATCTCCATATAAACCACCTCTCTTCTTTAGTCCTCTACTGGAACTAATCTAACCTTAATCTTCGGTCTATAATCAACTGGTGGAAGCTGCACAGTTAATTCCTCAGCATCAAATCTGGCCCACGGCTTCTCATCGACCCAGACCTGTTCAATCTTCACTGCACCTGCAGGTAAGATATCGGGCTCTACTCTTAACTTATCATCTTTAAAGCCGCTGACTACTGGCTTAAAGTATAAATCAAGGGGCTTGCCTGTATTCAATAGATTAGTATAGACAGCCGATAAATAAGATAACTCAATTGAATGATACCCACTCATAGAGTGACTGCCCTTTAAACGCTCAGTACCTAATAAATAAGGTATACCATTATTTAATACATTAAAATAAACCCCGCCATCATCATGGTCAAGAAAATAATTATTATAAAAAGCAGCTGATTCTCGAGCATACTTTAAATACTCCTCATCATTTAAGACACCATACAAGATTTGATAAGCTAATATCCCCTGTTCTTGCTGCCACCAAGCCTTTCTATCATGCCAGGCAAAACGGTGAAAATCTTCTCCTTCATCTAATTCACGCTCCATCACATCATACCAACCGCCGCGCTGTTTATCCATCCCCACTTCAGGCATTATATCAGCAATCTTTTCCGCAAAATCAACATATTCATCTTTAGATTTATAGTTATTAATCCGCATTAAGTTCCAAGCAATCTTTAAATTATGCCCAATAACTCCTCTATTCTGCTGCCAGCCCCAATCTTGGTCATGACTCCAATCTTCATGGAATCTCTCCTGCACAAAAGGGCTATTCTCATAATCAGGGAAGTGCTCAGTTATTACATCAGCCGTATACTCTAAAAAGTCATAATATTCTTCCTCCCCTGTGGCTAGGCATAAATTAATTAAATAAGCTGGAGCATGGTCCCCTACCGAGTTCCAATTCTTCCGTGCTTGATTAGGACCTAAACTTTCACTGCGGGGGTCTAACATAATCGGATCTATATGAGAAAAATATCCGCCCTCTTCTTCGTCATAATAAAACTTATCAAATAAATCCATGGTTAGTTCTATATCGCGTAGAATGGAATGTTCGCCAGTAATCCTGTAGGTTTGAGTAGGACCAGCAAGGGCATAAATCTGTTCATACATCGGAATAGCATCATAATCATCGCCAAATTCTGAGCTAAAGACCTTATGCTCTTGGCCCTCAGTGACATCAATACCGTGATACCAATAGACTACATTCTCATCCACATCATAGAACTTCATATGCTCCTGTAAATACTTAGTACCTTCCTCAGCAGCCTCTAAAAAGATATCTTTACCAGTCAGCATAAAAGCAGAAGCAAAGCCATATACTAAACGAGAAATAGTATCTGTCTCTTGTCTATAGCTGCCCTTTTGAGCCCCTGTTAGAGCCACAACAGTTCGATACTCTTCATAATCAATATCCTCCTCTGCACCTCCAAATTGGGCTTCAATAAAGAACTCAGCTATAGCTTCAGCCTGTTTACTCCACCAGTCTGCTTCTTCAAACCTATACTTCTCCACTTTCTTACCCAGAAAGTCCAGCACCTGAGCCTCAAAATTATACTCAGCACCACCATCAGGGTAAAAGACACCATAGACAAAAACGAGTTGGCCCGGTTTGAGTAAATCATTAATCTGGTCAGTACAATCTCTATAAGGCTCATTGAGATTCCTAATCATGCGACCATATAAATTGGCCCCAAACTTAACCTCATAGACTCGACCATCACTAGTTTCTATACTAAATCTTTCCTCACCATCAAACTCTTGGACATAACCAGTAATAGTATCAGAAAATTCAAAATCTTTAATCTTCATTAGATCCCCTCCTAACTTTTAAATTATTGTTGCTTATAAATTCTCTTCTCATAGAACAATTTTCTACAATTTTCATAGAATTCCTTCATTATTTTCAAAAATAATGGAAAAACCCCTTTGAATCATTTCTGATTCAAAGGGGTTTGAATATATCATACATATTTTTCTATTTAATCTTTTAACTATTCTCTCCAAAAATCTTTTTTTCAGCAAAATCTCCGAGCTTAGGCAATTTAAATAATTCCCCTTGGTATGCTTTCGACATAAGAAAAACTGCAAGAATTATTCCCAAAGGAACAGACAACATTGATATTAACCATCCAACAATTGGAATCCATCCTATCAAAGAAATAAAAATAAATCCCCCAAGGAAAATTAACATTGATTGCAGAGCATGAAATCTTATAAACTTATTTTCTTTTTCCATTAACAGAAAGAATATCCCCGTCAAAAAACCGAACACATAACAAAGAGCTGCCTCAATATTCTCACCAATACCCAAAACTGTCTTTTTTTCACTCATTTTTGACGCTCCTCTCTTGTCTATCTCTACTTCTATCTCCAATAAGCTTCCATCCAATTTTAATCTACCTTCTTTACTTAATATTATATCACAAATTGTGAGATAATACTATATTAATAGTCTTATCTTCTAAGGTGATCTTAACAATTGCATCTGCTAGTTCAGTTTCCTCAAAATTTATTAATTTGATCAAATTATGCTAGATACTCCTCTAAAGTTAATCTCTGGCTCATTATTTTTTGAGCTATATTACTACCTACATATCTAATATGCCACGGTTCATACTGATAACCTGTAATCCCTTCTTTACCGGCTGGATAGCGAATAATGAATCCAAATTGTCCGGCATAATCTTGCAGCCACTGCCCTTCCTTAGTAGCTCCAAATTCCTGCACTAATTTAAAATTCACTTTGGGACTAGTCAGATCAATCGCTAAACCAGTCTGGTGTTCACTCTCTCCTGGTCGAGCACTCACCTGATTAGCCTGTCGTAATCCATATCTTGCTACTTGCGACCTAAAAATAACTTCTTGCCGTTGATAAGAACGATATCCAGATACAGCATACAAATCTATATTATCCATTTCAGCTTCAGCAAATAATCTTTCTAAAGCTGCTGCAGCTTTAGCCTGCATTAATTTCTTTTCGTGAAAACCATCAAAAGAAAATGGCACATCTGGTACTATCAAATTTAGGGGATTATAATTTTTAGCCAAACTATTATCTTTATTAACTAGTAACAAATTACTCTTTTCCTCTAGCTTAGTTTCTCCAAGTGTTGCTTTCCCTTTAGCTGGTATTTCAGTTATTTTTCTATCTTTAACCACTACCTTTAAATCCTTTTGTGCATTTAAATCATGAACTGTAGAAGTTGTAGTTAAAGGTATAGTAGCTATCACTAAAGATCCCAGCAGAACTTTAATTACATTCACTTTTAGAGCCGGTAAATTATTTTCTAAATAAGTATCAACTATTTTTCTTAAATCTTTTTTATTTTTAGAAACCGCCTCAAATTCATCTGCTGCCTCCATCAGTTGAGCATCTACATACAATAAAATTTGCCAGCCAGTCTCTTCTTTAACTAACTGATGTCCTTCAATTGAAACCATCTATTCCGCCCCTTTTGAGTAATTATTTAAAAATTTCTATCACCTATAGTATATGCGGCAGTTGCCTTATAAATCATACAAATCAGAAAATTATCCATATACACTATCATATCCACACTAGAAGCAAACCTAAAAATCAAAAGATTGATTGCATAATTACAATAAAATCGATAAAATTATAATGATAAGTTATATAAGGAGGTTTTTAATCTTGAATAAACAGAGCTTTATCCAGATAAAAAAGGACTTTGATAATTATCTCAGTACTTTTTCTTTAGTTGACCCCGAAGAACAGCAAAATATTGATTTGAAATACAACCACAGCTACCAAGTCTGCCGCAAAATGAGCCGCATCACAGATGATATGTTGCCCGAAAAAAAGACTTATATTGCCCAGACAATAGCTCTCCTTCATGACATCGGAAGGTTTAAGCAATACCAAGAATACAAGACCTTTGCTGATGCTAAATCTGAAGACCATGCTCAATTAGGAGTTACAGTCATCAAGAATAATGATTTTCTAACTGAAGTAGACGATATAACACGAAAATTAATTTTAAAAGCAATCCACTATCACAACAAACCCCATCTTCCCGCAAATGAAAGTGACGAATGTTTGTTATATACTAAATTGATTCGGGATGCTGATAAGTTAGATATTTGGCGAGTCGTACTCAAAGAATACAATAGCACTTCTAACAACCAAGCTGTAGGATTAGGATTATCACAAGAAGATAAAATCTCTGCAACAGTACAAGAGCAGATCATGAATGAAGAAGTAGTCAAATATGAAGATTTGCAGACCTTAAATGATTTTAAACTACTGCAGATGGGTTGGGTTTTCGATATTAACTTTGGCCCTAGCTTTAAAATCATCAAAGAACAAGAATATATAGAACGCTTATATGAAACTTTGCCCCAAACTTCTAAAATTAAAGCCATTTATAATAAAATAATTTCATATTTAGAACAGAAAACTAATTAACTTTCAACTAATGTAGCTTTTTAGTAATTTTAATAAAGGAATTTCAACTGTTGATAAATAACATATACATAGAAAAGCTACATAAATCAAATAAAAAAGGAGTTCCTATTTTATGAGGCTAAAATTATTCTTGGCGCTACTTTTAATATTAATAATTACTCAAGCAGCATTTGCTCAAAATTCGGCTGTAAATCAATACGGTAATTTCAGCATTCAAACTGAAATCACTACTCAACACTGGGATACTCAATTTTACAATGAAGATCCCAGTTTAGTAGTTTTAGAATATCATCAAGACAAGTCTAAACTTTATGGCATTGCCTCGTTTGAAAATTCATTTTATCAATCATCATGGTATATTTACGGGGGTAAAACATATCCTATCTACCATCAATAGGATTTTAAATTGCGCTGGAAAGTTACTTACAGTATTGTCCACGGTTATGACGATGAGAACGGCAAATACAGCGGCATTATTAATCAATTAGGAACATTCCCCACTATCCTGCCGACGATTGGCTTTAATTATAAACACCTAGTAGTCGAGCTGGTTCCTTTAGCTAATGAAGGATTTATGATTACTTCTGGAGTACGCTTTTAAATAAACTGCATAAGCAAAAGCCTCCCTGAGCAGGGAGGCTTAATTTTATGCTTGAGTTCCCTTCCAATCATTTAAAAATCTTTCAATTCCAATATCAGTTAAAGGATGTTGAGACATTTTGCCAATTACACTGAAAGGAATAGTAGCTATATCTGCTCCTACTAAAGCTGCTTCTTTAACATGACGAGGACTTCTAATACTTGCTGTGATAATTTCACTATCTAAATCATAGTTATTTAAAATTGTATTAATCTCTTCAACTAACTTCATTCCATCGTGGGCTCTATCGTCCAAACGACCGACAAATGGACTTATGAAAGTCGCTCCTGCTTTAGCTGCTAACTTAATAATCTTCTTAATTGTAGCTAACGGGATTTCTAACTGTAATAAAATCAATTCTGCTTTTTGGATCTCTTCCTTATGCTCAGTAATTAATTCTGGAGTTAAGTGATTATTAGCACCAGGAACAATTATAATACGATTATCTCCATCTGCTTCAACTGTTATATTAGCAATCCCAGTACTAACATCTAATCTATAAACATCTTCAGTATCTACCCCACCCTTTTCTAAGCTAGCGAGCAAATCTTCACCAAAATAATCATTTCCGCAAGCTCCAATGAATTTAACATCTGCCCCTAATTTAGCAGCAGCTAAGGCTTGATTAGCTCCTTTACCTCCCGGTGCCTGATGAAAATTTTTTCCTACTACTGTTTCTCCTTTTTGCGGAAAATTTTTAGTTTTAACTAC
>JAWOFC010000199.1:0-2643 GCA_046482455.1 Halanaerobacter sp.
GGGGCAGAAAGAATTTTAGAGTTAGGTACAGCAGTGGGCTATTCTACTCTCTGGTTAGCCCAGGATTTTGATGGTGAGATAGTAACTATTGAGTTAAAAGAAAAGGAGGTAGAGGCTGCTCGAGCTAATTTTGCCCAATTTGGCTATGAGAATATTGAAGTAAGAGAAGGCGATGCCTTAGAGATTATGCCTGATTTAGAAGGTGAATTTGATATGGTCTTTATTGATGCTGCTAAAGGGCAATATCTAAATTTTTTAGAAGAGAGTTTAGGATTAATTAAAACAGGCGGTCTAATTGTAGCAGATGATGTTTTGTTTAAAGGAATGATCGCTGATGATAGGTTCTATCATCCCCGCTATGATACTTTAACTAAGCGATTAAGACAGTATGTAGAGCGAATTATGGATAGTCCAGAGCTTGATTCAACAATTATTCCTTTAGGTGATGGCGTAGCAATTAGTAGAAAGAAAGGAGATTAACTATGGAGTTACCGGAACTTTTAGTTCCTGCAGGAACATTAGAAAAGTTAAAAGTAGCAGTTAAGTATGGGGCAGATGCTCTTTATTTAGGTGGACCAGAGTATGGACTGCGTAAGAAAGCAGGTAATTTTAGCTTAGAGGAGATAGAAAAAGGAGTGGAATTTGCCCATCAGCATGATGTAGCTTTGTATGTAACAGTAAATATTTTAGCCCATAATGAAGATTTAGTAGGTTTAGAGGAGTACATAGAGGATTTAGCGGAGCTAGGAGTCGATGCAGTTATTGTAGCAGACCCTGGCATTTTTTCTATTGTGCAGGATGCTGCACCTGAATTGAAGATTCATATTAGTACTCAAGCAAATAATACTAACTGGCGCAGTGCTCAGTTTTGGAAAGAGCAGGGGGCAAGTCGGGTTATTTTGGCCCGTGAGCTCTCTTTAGAAGAGATAACAGAGATTAATCAACAGGTTGACCTCTCTTTTGAATCCTTTGTACATGGGGCAATGTGTATTTCTTATTCGGGACGCTGTCTGTTGAGTAATTATATGATTAATCGTGATTCTAATCGGGGAAACTGTGCCCATTCCTGCCGCTGGCAGTATACTTTAATGGAAGAACAGCGTCCTGGTGAGTACTACCCCATTGAAGAGGATGAGCGAGGAACTTATATCTTTAATTCTAAAGACTTATGTATGATTGAGTATCTTCCAGAATTGATAAAGACAGGCTTAGATAGTTTAAAGATTGAAGGACGGATGAAGAGTGTTCATTATGTAGCGACAGTAACTAATATTTATCGCAGAGCTTTAGACCAGTATGCTAAAAATCCAGAAGGGTATACTTTTCAAGCAGACTGGCTAGCTGAGTTAAGAAAGATTAGTCACCGCCATTATACAACAGGGTTTTATTTTGAGCAGCCAGGCGGTAGTGAGCAAAATTATGAGAGCTCTGGCTATGCACGAGATTATGATTTTATGGGTGTTGTACAGGATTATGATGCTGAGTGTGAAGAAGCAGTGGTTGAGGTACGCAATAAGTTCTTTGCTGGGGATAAGGTCGAGTTTTTTGGCCCTGCAACTGATACTTTTACTCAAAATATTGAGTCAATGCGGAATGAAGAAGGTTTAGTGATTGAAGAAGCGCCCCATCCGAAGCAATTAATTACTGTAGAAGTAAAAGAGCCAGTTAATAAATATGATCTAGTACGCCGTAAAAGAAAGGAAGAGTAGAATGGATAATACATCAATTATTGAAGTAGAAGTGACTAAAGAAGATGGACAGTTAACTTTCGCTAATAATGTGCTCAAAGCTTATGAAGGTTTTGCTACAGTTACTGTAGTTGGTACCGATAGTGAAATGGGAAAGTTGAAATTGAGGGTAACTCCAGGAACAAAGCCTGAAGTCTTGAAGATAGTTAGGGATTTAGAAGAGAAGTTAGACTTATGCATCTTAAAAATTGAAGAATAATTTATTTTGGACAGGCACAATTAACGATCACTTTTCATATAAATGTAAGTAGATGCGATTTATGAGGAGGTGGTGCGTTGATGGTGCCTGTCTTTTTGTTTGAATTAGGAACGAAGTTAGTTAATAGCTTGATGACCTTGATTTCATATATTTCTAGTGGGACAGTCTTTCCCCAACCATTATCTAAAGATGAGAAAGAGAAATATTTACAACGCTTAAGCGCAGGTGATGAAGAAGCAAAACGGATTTTGATTGAGCATAATATGAGATTAGTAGCTCATATCGTAAAGAAATATGAAAATACTGGTGTAGATTCAGAAGATTTGATCTCTATTGGTTCAATTGGTTTGATTAAAGCGATTGAAACTTTTAATCCTGCTAGGAAGGCACGCTTAACCACTTACGCAGCTCGCTGTATTGAGAATGAGATTTTAATGTATTTAAGAAAGATAAAGAAAAAGCAAGAAGAGAAGTCTTTATATGACCCCATTGGCGCTGATAAGGAAGGTAATGAAATAACATTAATAGATATTTTAGGCACAGCAATTAATCAAATTAATGATCAAGTAGAGTTGACATTAGAATCCGAGAAATTATATAAGAAGTTAGAAGAGTTAAATCAGCGTGAAAAGAAGGTTTTAGAGATGAGATACGGCTTAAGAGACGGCAAGAAGAGAACTCAAAAGCAGATTGCAC
>JAWOFC010000014.1:0-2760 GCA_046482455.1 Halanaerobacter sp.
AAAGAACACTATATGGTTGATATCAGAAATAAGTTAAAACAAATAATGAAGTTAATTGCTAGAGGTCATTATTTTACTATCAATCGTCCTCGCCAATATGGTAAAACTACGGTTATGTATTTATTAGCTAATAAATTAAGAAAAAGAGATTATTTAGTAATCAAAATGAGTTTTGAAGGTTTAAGTAGTAAATCATTTGCAGATGAAGCTATATTTATTAAAAATTTTGTTAGAGAAGTTAAAAGAAATTTAAAATTGAGAGGGAAAGAAAACTTATTGCAGTTTATAGAAGATTATCAACAGTTAAGCGATATAAATGATTTGAAGTATCTTATTACTGATTTTATCAGAGAAGCAAAACAGGAAGTTGTTTTAATGATTGATGAAGTTGATAAGAGCAGCAATAATCAATTGTTTCTTGATTTTTTAGGTATGCTGCGCACCAAATATTTATTAGCTAAAGAAGAAGAAGATTATACTTTCCACAATGTTATTTTAGCAGGAGTTCATGATGTTAAAAATTTAAAATTAAAGCTTCGCTCAGCAGATGAAAAGAAATATAATAGTCCTTGGAATATAGCAGTTAAATTCAAAGTGGAAATGAGTTTTAATGTCTCAGAGATAGAAACTATGATAAGCGAGTATAAAGAAGAAAAAGATGCTGAAATAGAGGTTCGAAATTTAGCTCAAGAAATCTATTATTATACCTCTGGTCATCCCTATTTAGTTAGTAAATTAGCAAAAATAATAGATGAAGAGTTAGAGAAGACTAACTGGGATAAATCAGATATACAGCAAGCAGTTAAGGTTTTGCTCAATGAACGTAATACTAATTTTGAAAGTTTAATTAAAAATATAGAGAATAATAAAGATTTACATCAGCTGATTTATAAGATTATTGTAGAGGGCGAAGAATTAACCTATAATTTAGATAACCCAATTATAGAATTAGGTGCACTGCATGGGATTTTAAAGAATGAGAATGGAATTGTAAAAGTCCATAATAAAATTTATGAGCAGAGAATATATAATTATCTAAGTTCTAAATTGGAAACTACTCTCGATATAACTACCTATAATTATAAAGATAACTTTATTAAGAAAAATGGTTATCTAGATTTTGAAAAAGTTTTAAATAAGTTTCAGTTATTCATTAAAGAGCAGTATAGCAGTCAAGATAAAGAGTTTTTAGAAAGAAAGGGAAGACTGCTTTTTCTTGCTTTCATTAAGCCAATTATTAATGGCAGAGGTTTTGATTTTAAAGAAGTACAAATCTCTCAAGAGAAGAGATTAGATGTAGTAGTAACTTATTTAGACCAGAAATATATAGTAGAATTAAAAATATGGCGGGGAGAAAAATATCATCAAAAAGGATTAGAACAGTTAGGAAATTATTTAGATACTCAAAATGTTGAGCAGGGTTATTTAGTGAGTTTTAATTTTAATCAGAATAAAGAATATAAACAAGAAAAAATTGAACAAGATGATAAAGAAATATTTGCTATTTGGGTGTGAAAATGCAAAAGCATATCTTTACCAGACTGGTGCTTTAAGCATTTGGTCTGGTATTTTTTTATTTCATTTCCCACATACTAAAGATAACTTGTATTTTATAGGGATGTGGGAAAATTGATTAAAATTATGTCTATAATCGGAACCCGTCCGGAAGCAATTAAGATAGCTCCTGTACTACAGAGATTAGACCGAACTGGTGAACTAGAATCGATACTTGTTGCCACTGCTCAGCACCGCGAACTATTGGATGAAGTTCTCAACCTGTTTGGTTTAGAGCCAGACTATGATTTAGATGTTATGTCTAAAAAACAGTCTTTGACTACAGTGACTATTAAAATTTTGCAGAAATTAAAAGAAATCATAATGCAGGAAGAGCCGGATTTGATCTTAGTCCACGGAGATACGACGACTACTTTTGCTGCTGCTGTAGCAGCATTTTATCAGCAGGTAAAAATAGTTCATATAGAAGCAGGTTTAAGAAGCTATGATAAGTATGCTCCTTACCCCGAAGAGATAAATAGAAAGCTAACTAGCGGTTTAGCAGACTTGCACTTTGCTCCGACAGAGGAGAACTATGATAATCTATTAAATGAGAATATAGATTCAGAAACGATCTTTGTAAGTGGAAATACTGTGATTGATACTGTCTTAGAAACCTATCAAGAAGGTTACCAATTTGATAATCCTATCTTAAATGATATACTAGATAAGGAAGGAAAAATAATCCTAGTCACTGCTCATCGACGTGAAAATCTGGGCCAAAGACTCCGCCAAATTTGCCGAGCTTTAGATCAGTTAGTAGAGATTAAGCCTAATCTACGCATAGTCTTTCCTGTCCATCCTAATCCTAAGGTCAGAGAGGTAGTTTATAATCTCCTAGATAAGCAATCTAGGATTGCTCTTTTAGAGCCTCTAGGCTATAAAGAATTCATTAATCTCTTAGCTCGTTCTGATTTAGTCTTAACGGATTCGGGCGGTTTGCAAGAAGAGGCACCTGCTTTAGATAAGCCGGTCTTAGTCCTGCGCGAGAAGACTGAACGACAGGCGGGAGTGAAGGCGGGAACTTTAGAGTTAGTCGGTACTGATAGGCAAAGAATTGTCACTAGTGTACAGAGATTATTAGATTCTAAAGAGGTGTACCGCAAAATGGCTGCAGCCGAAAATCCTTACGGCGATGGAGAGGCCAGCAGACGGATAGTTGATTACTTAAAGTATTATTTTGATTTGATCGATGAAAAGCCGATT
>JAWOFC010000244.1:0-11376 GCA_046482455.1 Halanaerobacter sp.
AAATGTAATTTATGATAGACAAAACACATAATATTTAAAGAGTTAGGAGGGGTCTTATGGAGCAAGATAAGATAATATCTAAGCTTGCTAAGATATTTGATCTGCCCCAAGATGTGGTTTTGAATCTGCCTATGATCTATTTAACTGGCTCTTTGAGTTTAGTCTTAGAAAATCATCAGGGAGTTCATAAATATACAACTGAAGAGATTAAGATTAAAGTAACGGAAGGTTTTGTCGTAATTGAAGGTTCAGATCTAAAGCTCGATTATCTCTCCGAAAATAAGATTGCAATTTTTGGGCAGATCGAAGAATTAATTTTTGCTTCTGATTGAGGAGGATATTATGATAAAAGAAATAGATTATTGGTTAAGAGGATATATTAGAATTAAAGTTAGCGGTAAGCAGTTAGAAAGATTAATTAATCTCTTAGCTAAAGAGAAGTTTGAGCTTTGGAATCTGAGGCGAATAGAGGGGGAACTTTATACAAATATTAAATTAGAGGTTCGAGAAGAAGTTGAAGATTATTTAGAAGAGATTAACTGTCAGTATGAAATAATCAGTCAGCATGGTCTGCCGTATGTGATGAAAAGATTATTGCAGCGTAAATTTTTGCTCTTAGGATTAATCACCTTCATTCTTTTAATCTATAGTCTCTCTTCATTTATTTTCTTTATTGAAATTAGGGGAACTAAGAAGATAGAGGCTAAAAAATTAAAGAGACAGTTAGCAGACTTAAAGGTGCAGCCAGGAGTTTTAAAATCAAGCATCTCCTTAGAAGAACTAACAGAGATAATCGTCCAACAAAATGAACGTGTAGCCTGGGCCAATTTATATTTCAAAGGAACAAAGTTGGTCTTAAAAGTGGTTGAAAAGAAGATTATAGATACTGAAGTAAAGTCCAGTGATCTAGTAGCCAAGAAATCAGGAGTTATTAAAAAGCTAATTGTCTTTCGCGGGACCCCTAAAGTGAAAGAAGGTGATACAGTTAAAAAGGGACAGGTATTGATTAGTAGAGAGGTAGAAGAGATAAAAGAAGTTAAGGAAGTAGCTAAAAAAGAAAAAGAGTTAGAAGAAAGGGAGATAGAAATAAAAGAAGTTAAGGCTGCTGGGATTGTAAAAGCTAAAGTCTGGTATGAAGGCTATGGTGAGGCAGCAAAAGTGAAAACATTTACTCAGCCAACTTCGGATATAAAAAAGAGTATTATTCTAAGTTATAGGGAGCAAGAAATTATTCTAAGTGGACCGCAAAGACTGCCTTATAACTACTTTTTTGTCAAAGAAAATATAAAAAGACTATCTGAATGGAGGAATATTAATTTCCCTCTAGAAATAATTACAAAGAAATATATAAAATTAAAGAAGATTAAAGCAGAACGGACTATTGAAGAAGCTAAAAAGTTGGCTAAGGAAAAAGCTGTAGAAAGTATCTTGCAGCAGTTAGGAAAAGAAGTTATAATAATGAATGGTGACTTAAAATTGATTAAAACGAAAGAAGAGAACTTACTGCGTGTAAAAGCAGTTTTAGAGCTTGAAGAAGATATTGCAACTAGGAGGGAATAGATAGTTGGCTGAACTAACTGAAGAGATTAAATTAGATAATTGTGCTGCACGTAACATTTTTGGGAAGCAAGATAAACATTTAAATAAGATTGAGGCTGAGTTTGATGTGCAAGTAGTAGCAAGAGGTAATCTAGTCAAAGTAAATGGTGCTAAAAATGATGTAACAGTAGTAGCTAAATTATTTAATGATTTAAATCAAGCTTTTAATAGCCAAGGACAGTTAACAGATAAAGAGATTGAATATGCAATTGAATTAGCAGAAAAGGAATCTTTTTCGCTTAATGACCTTTATTCAGATGTAGTGCAAGTTACAAATACAGGACAAAAGATCAGACCAAAGACTATTGGACAAAAGGTCTATCTTGATGCCTTGCGTGAAAATGATATTGTCTTCTGTATTGGTCCTGCTGGAACCGGCAAGACTTATTTAGCTGTAGTAATGGCGATTAATGCTTTGATGAGTAATCAAGTTAAGAGAATAATTTTAACCCGACCGGCAATTGAGGCAGGAGAAAATTTAGGATTTTTACCTGGGGACTTACAGGAAAAAGTTGATCCTTATTTGCGTCCTTTATATGATTCATTATATGATGTGTTAGGTAATAAAAAGGTAGATGAACTATTAGAGAAAGAGATTATTGAGATTGCTCCTTTAGCTTATATGCGGGGGCGAACTTTGAAGAACTCTTTTGTAATCTTAGATGAAGCACAGAATACAACTAAAGAGCAGATGAAGATGTTTTTAACAAGATTAGGACCGAATTCTGAAGCAGTATGTACAGGTGATATTACTCAAGTTGATCTACCGCATCATGGTAATTCAGGTTTAGCACAAGCTGAGGACATTTTAAAGAATATAGATGGGATTAACTTTACTTATTTAACTAATCGGGATGTAGTCCGTCATGAGCTAGTCAAAGATATTATTGCTGCTTATGAAAGAGTAGAATAGTGAAATGTTTTATTATTCTATTAGAGATCATCCTAATATTTAGGAGTGAAAGTTATGGCTTTATGGGAAGAA
Source organism: Halanaerobacter sp. (assembly GCA_046482455.1). Lineage (GTDB taxonomy): Bacteria > Bacillota > Halanaerobiia > Halobacteroidales > Halobacteroidaceae > Halanaerobacter. The sequence goes on from JAWOFC010000244.1 coordinate 2,585, forward strand.
TTACAGGAAAAGTTTAATCTTGATGAAATAGATTTTTATAAGAATAAGAAGTTTCAGCAGATTACATGGTTAATATTAGTTTTGACTTTTTTAGCTGGGATTATAACTATAGATTTGCTGCCTAGTAAATTGCAGGTAGGACAAGTTAGCGAAAAAGATATTAAAGCACCTAAAACCGTGACTTACGTTGACCAAAAAGAAAAAGCTAAGGCAAAAGTTGAAGCAGCTGATGCTGTTGAAAAACAGTATCAACAGCGTGATAATATAGAAGAAAAGGTGCTTGCTAAGAGCGACAACTTCTTTAGCTTAATTATTAAATTAAAGCAAGAAGAAGAAAAAGTAGAAGAGAAAATAGATAAGATAGAAAAAAATAGTGATTTAAATCTAACTGATGAACAGTAACAATACTTATTAGATAGTTCTGTAGAAGAACTAGATGATTTAAAAAAAGATATTAATCAATTATTGGGTCAGCAATTGCAAACGGGAGTTAAAAGCGATCAGTTAGAAGAGGTTAAGAATCAACTTGCTGAAAGAAGTCAAGAATTAGCTAGAACTCAGTTATATCAATCAGTAGTTGCTTCTTTAACCAAACAGTTAATTATGCCAAATCAAATTTATGATAAAGAATTAACAGAAAAGAAGAAAGAAGAGGCAAAGGAGAATATTAATTTAGAGAAAGTTACTAAGACTATTCATAAAGGCGAAGTTATAATTCGGCATGGTAAAGTAGTCACTACAGATGATATAGAAAAATTAAATGCCTTAGGTCTAAGGAGTGCTAGGAATAACTATTTAAATATTATCGGTTATATTATTGTTGTTTTAATTCTTTCTCTTCTAGTTGTGATTTACTTGCAAAAATACCAACCAGAATTGATCGAAAATAATGGTGTTATAGCACTTTTAGGGCTACTACCGATTATTATTCTCTTGTTAGCTAATATAGCAAAATATTTGCCTATTGATCATCCAGGATATATAGTTCCAGTAGCTGCTTGCTCAATTATTATTGCCATCTTATTAGATACAGATTTAGCAGTAATTTTTACTGTTATCTTAGCCTTTTTAGTAGGTCTAGTTACCAATGGTGGGTTAGCTGATTTAGCAGTAATTATAGTTAGCGGTCTGATAGGGATTTATAGTGTTTCAGAATTAAGCCAACGAACTGATCTGGTACGGGCTGGATTTATAGTCGGTGGCGTGAGTGCACTTACTATTTTTGGATTTATGTTAATTGAAGGATCTTTAGAGTTAATGGATTTAGTAAAGACTGTTTCTTTAGGGTTGTTAAATGGTATTCTTGTTGCCATTGTGACGAATGGATTTTTGCCGTATGTAGAAAACATTTTTGGGATTACTTCGCCGGTTAAATTATTAGAACTCTCTAATCCAAATCAGCCATTATTAAAAAAATTATTAGTTGAGGCACCGGGTACTTATCATCATAGTGTGATAGTTGGTAATTTAGCTGAAGCCGCTGCAGATAAGATTGGGGCTGACTCTTTATTAGCTAGAGTGGGGGCTTATTATCATGATATTGGGAAGATAAAACGAGCTTACTTTTTTACAGAGAATCAGATTGGTTCTGAAAACCCCCATGATAAGTTATCGCCTAATTTAAGTACTTTAATTATCACATCTCATGTTAAAGATGGAGTAGAACTAGCTCATGAGCATAAGCTGCCCTCAGATATAATTGACATTATCAAGCAGCATCATGGAACTAGTTTAGTATCTTTTTTCTATCAAGAAGCAATGCATGATGAAAAGTATAAACAGGTTGATGAGGATGAGTTTAGATATGATGGACCTAAGCCGCAGAGCAAAGAGGCAGCTTTAATTATGTTAGCTGATATGGTTGAAGCAGCAGTTAGATCCAATTCTACTGCCCAAAGTAATCCGGGGCGCTTAGAAAAGTTAGTGCGTGATTTGATTAAACAAAAACTTGATTCAGGGCAGTTAGATGAAAGTGATTTAACTTTAAAAGATTTAGATAAGATTGCTAAGTCTTTTGTAAATATATTAAAAGGTATTTTTCATAACCGAATTGAGTATCCTGATAATATTGCCAAGCAATTTGATGAAGGGGGACAGATGAATGGCAGTGCTAATTAATAATCTACAAGAAGAAGAGATAACTGCAGAAATGAAAGATTTGATAAAAAAAGTGAGTCAGAAAGTTTTAGAGTCAGAAGAGGTAGATAAAGAAGTAAGTGTTGCCTTAGTAGATAACGAATATATCAAAGAGTTAAATAATAAATACCGCAGTAAAGATGAAGCAACTGATGTTTTGTCTTTTCCGCAAGAAGATAAAGATTTATTAGGGGATATAATTATTTCTATTCCTCGAGCCAAAGAACAGGCTGAAGAATATAATCATTCTTTAGCCCGTGAAATAGGCTTTCTGACAGTGCATGGGATGTTTCATTTAATAGGTTATGATCATCATCAGCAGGCAGAAAAAGAAGAAATGAGGGCCAAAGAAGAAGAGGTTTTGGCCCAATTTGATTTAACGCGCGAATAATGAAGATACTAAAAAAACTAACTGCTAGCTTTAATCATGCAATTGTTGGAGTAGCTAAGGCATTTATTTTAGAAAGAAATTTAAGGATTCATTTCTTGGCTGCAGGACTTGTAATAATCTCAAGTCTACTCTTAGATATTACTAAGATGGAGTTAATAATCTTATTATTGACTATTAGTGCAGTAATTACCGCTGAATTGTTTAATACTGCCCTAGAAAAGATCTGTGATTTGATAACTGAAGACTATCATCATAGAATAAAATTAATTAAAGACATTTCTGCTGGTGCCGTATTAGTTACTGCTGTGAATGCTATTATAGTTGCTTATGTAATCTTTGCGCGCAAACTAGATTTGACTCTTAACCTATTATTTAAATTAAAGAGTAATGGCATGCATATTGCATTTTTTGCATTAGCTATTGTATTTGTGGTAGTAACTATTTTTAAACTCTATTTCAAAGAGGGAACTCCCTTACAAGGTGGTATGCCCAGCGGTCATACCGCAGCAGCTTTCTGTCTGTTAGCAATTATTGTAGCAATTACTGATAATGTTTTAGTAGTAGGGTTGAGTATAGTATTAGTCTTATTAGTAGCTCAAAGTAGAGTAGAGAGTGGAATACATAAATTCAGCGAAGTCTTTTGGGGGGCATTATTAGGATTAGCTATTGGAACTATAGTACTACAATTACTATATTTATGATGAATAAATTTAAGGAGGAATTGTTGTATGGGGATACAGGATTGGTATGAGCCAATAAGTTTTGTACTGCTACTGATTTTATCGGGCTTCTTTTCTGGGTCTGAAACAGCTTTAATGTCAGTTAATAAAGTAGAGATTAGGCATTTGGCTCAAGAGGGGAATAAAGAGGCTCAAATCGTAGACAGATTATTAAGTAAGCCTGATAATTTATTGACAACTATTTTAGTAGGTAATAATCTAGTTAATGTTGCGGCTTCTGCGATTGCTACTAAAGTAGCTACTAATACTTTTCAAAATTTTGGAGTAGGTATCTCTACTGGTGTCGTTACTTTACTCCTATTAATTTTTGGTGAAATATCGCCTAAATCATTGGCGACAAGAAAAGCTAAGAAGTTTTCAATGACAGTAGCTCGTCCTATTGAAATCTGTTATTATCTATTTTTTCCCGTTGTAAAAGGGCTTAGTTTTTTAGTGCAAGCAGTTAATAAAGGCAATCATCATCCTGGAACTAAACCTTTTATTAGTGAGGATAAGATCAGAAGGTTTTTAGCTGTTGGAGTGCGCGAAGGAGTTATTGAGACTGATGAACGACAGATGATTAATAGTATTTTTGAGTTTGATGATATTACAGTCAAAGAGATAATGGTACCACGTATTGATATGATCTGTGTAGATATTAATGATTCTATAGATAAGCTAATAGATATAGTAATTAGAATGGGTTTCTCTAGAATTCCAGTCTATAATGGTAGAATTGATAATATTGTGGGAATTGTCTATGCTAAAGACTTATTACCGTTATTAAAAGAGACTAAACCTGATATTACTATTCAAAAGATTATGCGTCCTGCCTACTATGTACCAGAGAGTAAGGAAATTGATAACTTATTTAGTGAGTTAAAGAAAGAGAAAATACATATGGCTATTGTTTTAGATGAATATGGCGGTACAGCAGGATTAGTAACGATTGAAGATTTATTAGAAGAGATTGTAGGAGATATCCAAGATGAATATGATGAAGAGGAGAATTTAATTGAAGAGAAAGATAGTAATTGGGTTATTGTAGATGGACGTGTTGATATTGATGAGATTAACTATTATTTAGATATAGCTCTACCCGAGGAAGACTATGAAACTATTAGTGGTTTTATCTTGAGTATGTTAGGCTATGTACCAGAGGAAGGAGAAAAGATTGAATTTGAAGATTTAGAGATTACAGTTAATAAAATTAGTCAGCGTCGAATTTCTAAAGTAGAAATTAAAAAGATAGCTAATGAAGATGAAGTAGAGCAGGAGGAAGAATAGAATGCTAAAAAGGATACGTAATTATTTTATTGCTGGCTTAGTTTCTCTAATACCTCTATGGGCTACTATCTCAATAATCGTAGCTGTAGTTAATTTAGTTGAAAAGCGATTTGGTTCCCTAGTTGAGTTAGCTGTTGGTTATGATACTCATGGTCTATTAAGTTTGGGATTGACGCTTATTATAATTTTAGGAGTAGGAATTATAGCACGTAATGTAATTGGGAGAAAATTAATTAAAGTGGGAGAAAATTTTTTAGACAAGATTCCTATTGTACGTAAAATTTATTTTACTGTACAGCAGTTAGTGAGTGGACTGTTTTTAAAGAATAAGACTGCCTTTGAAGATGTGGTCTTAATTGAGTTTCCTAAGGATGGCCTCTATCAGATTGGTTTTTTAACTAATGAACAGACAGGAGAGATCAGTAATAAGACAGAGCAGATATTAGTTAATGTTTTTGTGCCTACTACACCTAATCCAACGTCAGGTCGTTTAGCATTAGTACCTCAAGAGGAGATTATTGATTTAGATATGACAGTAGAGGAAGGCTTAAAATATGTTGTATCGGCTGGTACTGTAATCCCAGAAGTTAGAGGTGAAGATAATGGCAGTGCAGATTAAGCGCTTAACTAATAATCAGCAAGATATTGTGCAGGATTTAATAAAAATTGAAGAAGAAGCTTTTGGTGTAGGAGGATTGAACCACTGGGGATTTCCTCCCTTTATTTATCACGGAGCAGTCTATATAGCAGTAGTTGATAAACAAGCAGTAGGAGTTATAGAATATATGAGAGATTTTGATGAACAAGATAAGGCTTATCTTTATGGTTTAGCTGTAGCCAAAGATTACCGGGGCAAGAAGATAGGTAATAAATTATTGGAGTACTCATTAAATAGATTAAAAGAGGATAAAATAAATAAAGTAGAGTTAACAGTGGAACCAGATAATCAAATTGCTATCAATTTATATCAGAAGTTTGGTTTTGAGAAGAGTGATTATCGTCAAGGTGAGTATGGAGTTGAAGAAGATAGATTAATTATGGAATTAAATCTATAAAGAGTTAAAAGTTTATAAGGGAGGCCTAAGTAGTGGATGATTTAGAAGTAGCTGAAGGATTCAAATCAGGATTTGTTAGTGTAGTAGGGCAGCCTAATGTGGGAAAGTCGACTTTAATTAATAATTTAATCGGTCATAAGATTTCAATCACTTCCCGTAAGGCACAGACAACAAGAAATAAGATCCAATCAATTTTGACTTTAGATAATGCGCAATTAGTATTTATTGATACCCCAGGGGTGCATCGCGCTAATGACAAGATGGGAGAATATTTGAATAATGTCAGCTATGATGCTCTAAAAGAGATTGATTTAGTCTTATTTATGGTTGATGGGAATTATCCGCCTAATAATGATGATAAGAAGGTGGCGGCTGAACTAACTAATTTAGGGGCTCCGGTCTTATTAGTAATTAATAAAATTGATAAGATATCGCAAGGGCTGGAAAAAAGAATTAAAGAATACCAACGTTTAGGAAGTTTTGATGATGTAGTAGCAATTTCTGCTCTGCAAGAGAAGAATTTAGATTATTTATTGGACTTAATGGTTGATTTATTAGACGAAGGTCCGCAGTACTATCCTGATGATATGATTACAGACCAGATTGAACAGTTTATAATTGCAGAGTTAATCAGAGAGCAGGTTTTAAACTATACACATCAAGAAGTCCCCCATTCAGTAGCCGTTGAAATAATTGACTTTAATGAACGAAGTGATGAAGACTTAATTGATATTCGAGCTAATATTTATGTGGAACGAGACTCGCAAAAGGGGATTTTAATCGGTAAAAATGGGAAGATGTTAAAAAAGATTGGCAGTCAAGCACGAACTGGAATTCAAGGTTTATTAAATAGTAAAGTATTTTTAGATCTATGGGTTAAAGTTAAGAAGAATTGGCGGGATAAAGAAGATGCATTAAAAATGCTAGGTTACCGGGGGTAATAGCAATGAGTAATAATGATCTAATTGCTGAAGTAAAGGCTGCCGTAAATAATCAAAACAAGGTTAAGATCAAGGAAATCTTTTCTAAGCTATACCCTGCTGATATGGCGGAATTAGTAGCTGAATTAGAATCGGAAGAATTAAAATTTATTATCCCGGTTATTTCGTTAGAAAAGTTAGCTTTTTCCTTCTCAGATTTAGATGTTGAGACGAGAAATGTCTTATTAAACTTTTTAACCCCCCAACAGTTAAAAAGAGTCTTAAATGAGATGTATTCGGATGATGTAGCTGACCTATTAGGAGAGTTAACAATTGGTCAGAGTAAAGAACTATTAAAATTAATGAAGAGTAAAGATGCTGAGCAGATTCAGCAGTTATTAGGTTATGATGAAGAGAGTGCTGGCGGTATCATGACCACCGAATATTTAGCTATTAAAGATAGTAAAACTGTTGGAGAAGCTTTAGATAAGATTAGAGATATTGCAACTAGAGCAGAAATGATTTATTATATATATATCATCAATTCTAATAAAGAATTACTAGGCGTTGTCTCGATGCGGGAGTTATTGACTGCTGATCCGCAGAATGAATTAAGAGAGATTATGCATCGAAAGGTGATAAAAGCTAAAGTAGATATGGATCGAGAAGAAGTAGCTAATCAGATGTCTAAATATGATCTCTTAGCTATTCCAGTAATTAACCATCATAATCAGCTTGTGGGGATTATTACTGTAGATGATGCCTTAGATGTAATTGAGGAAGAGGCAACTGAAGATATTTATAAAATGGCTGCTACCTCTGAATTTGAAATAACAGCAGCAGAAGAGGGGATTATTAGCGGAGTGTTTAAAAGACTGCCCTGGCTTTTGATTCTTTTATTTGCTAGTATGTTATCAGGGACAGTGATTGGCTTTTTCTCTGATGCTTTATCCCAAGTAGTTGCCTTATCATTCTTTATTCCGACTTTAACTGGTACTGGTGGTAATGCTGGGACACAGTCTTTAGCTATTGTTGTACGGGGTATAGCAACTGGAGATTTAGATAAGGATAAGATGTTTAATCATCTATTGAGAGAAGTGAGAGTGGGAGCAGTTACAGCTTTGATCTGTGGATTAGTAATTAGTTTAATCGCACTTTTTTGGCAGGGAACTTATTTTATTGGTGTAGTCGTCGGTTTAGCAATGTTTTTTACTATTATAACTGCTACTTTGGTAGGTACTACAATACCATTTGTTATAGATTATTTAGGTGCAGACCCTGCAGTAGCAGCAGGACCTTTTATTACCACTGTAATTGATGTTTCAGGATTATTTATTTATTTTAGTTTAGCTAAGTTTTTATTAGAATATTTATAATGTAAATGAGGTGATTGAGAATGGCAATTAAACCTAAGGATATGGCTAAGATTGTAGATCATACTATTTTAGATCCTCAAGCTACGGTACATGATGTAAAAGAAAAATGTGAAGAAGCAAAGGAGTATGAACTAACAGCTATCTGTGTACAGCCTTGTTATGTACCATTAGCAACTAAATTATTAAAGGATAGTTCGGTTAAAGTAGCAACAGTAGTTGCGTTTCCATTAGGGGCAGAAACAGTAGAGACTAAGGCTTATGAGACTAAAGATGCAGTGCGCAATGGAGCCCAAGAGATTGAAGTAGTAGCAAATCTTAGTGCAATTAAAGAGAAGAAGTGGGATTTAGTACGTGAGGAGATTAAAGCAGTCATTGATTCTACTAAGATTGCTGGTGTGACTAAAGATATTGTTAGTAAATTAATTATTGAAACCTGTTATTTGACAGAAGAAGAGATAAAGAAGGTGAGTGAGTTAGCTAAAAGCCAAGGGATTGGTTTTATTAAGACATCAACTGGTTTTGGTGAAGCTGATTCCCAACCAGAAGAAGTAAGTATTATACGTAAAGTAGTAGGACGTAATACTGGAGTAGAGACTTTAGGTAATGTTGAGGACTTTAATGATGCAATTAAAATGTTAGATGCAGGAGCTAATCGTATTGGTACTGAATATGGAGTAGCAGTAGTGACTGGAAAAGGATTAGATGAAGAAGAGTAATTTAGCTAGGACTGATTATTATGCCATTATTTGATACAGATGCAATTGTGCTGCGTCACTATGAATTAGGCGAAGCAGATAAAATCATTGTACTATTTACTAAAGAGCGCGGTAAGATTAGAGTTGTAGCTAAGGGGGTTAGAAAGACTAAAAGTACCTTAGCTGCTGGTTTAGAACCCTTTACCTATAATC
>JAWOFC010000260.1:0-3294 GCA_046482455.1 Halanaerobacter sp.
TAGAAGTTTTGAGCTCCTTATGTAGGTTTTCTATTATTTGAGAGAGTAGAAGAGCAAAGAGCATTTCTATTTTATTCCATCTATGAAATTATGAGCGACCTCCCTAACCAAGCTTTTTTATTGAAATTTAAGCTTTAAGCCTCATAAAGATGAGATGATAACTTCTACTTTTGATCGAAGTTAGGGGAGATAGGTTTAGATTTACGAGGTTGATAATGAAATAATTTTTAGGGAGCATTATTGATAATTGAGAGCCGAATTGTTCTTTTAGGTGCTTTAGAGAAGATCAGAGGTTATTTTTTATCAGATATTTCATTAACGCAGAGGGTGTTAATTATCAGCAGGAGATAAATTATGTCTTAATTAAACCTGATGGAGATCTTTTTTAAGACCTATCTCCCCTAACTTTTAGAGCTTGGTTTTGGGTTTGGTGTCTTGAAGTTGATATAGAGTGGAGAAGGAAGAAAAAATTTTTGAGGTCAGGGGTAGGAGAAGATGGTTTAGGGGTTGAGGTTGGAGGTAAGAGGTTTATAAGTCATTCAGAGGGATTTTTTTGCAATATATTAACCGAAAAGAATAGGAGGAGATGTTACGTTGAGAAATAAACCATTATGAGCTAATTTGAAGAATTATGGTTTTTACTCATAATTTCATTATTTAGGCTTAGTTTCAAACTTAAATTATTTGTAGTGTCGCCTCCTACCCCTTTAGGCTAAATAAAGAGGTTGTAGGAAAAAGGGAAAAGCTAGCGATTAAAATGGTTTTGAAGATAGAAAGGGAATAATCGAGATTATTGTTTTTAAAAGAGGTCAGCGACTTCGCATAACATGAGCTTAAAACGACATCCAGTTTTGGTGCATAAATGAGGACTGGAGATGACTTATGAAATTAATTAGCTCAACTAAAATTGCATTGCAATAGTGGGACGTCGTGAAGCTCAGGAACGTTATATGAAAGTGCGACCAGCCCTTGAAATAACAGGGGTTAAGCTATATCTTAGGCTGTCTAAGTCGAGAGACTTTTGGACTATTTATTCTATTTGAAATAATCCTATTTACGGGTGCATTACTGGTAACGGTTTTGTGCTAAGCCGTAAAGACAATGTGAAATAAACTGATAGCCTTAAATCAGATGATTGCTAGGGTAAATATACTGTTAAGATTAAACTAACTAAACTACCGAAAGCTTCGTCAAACGTGAATAGTGAAATTAGGCTGATACACTATAACCAAAAAGGTGGGAGATGGGGTCAAGTAAGTTTTCGTATTGCTTGATAAATAGACCGATATCTTCGGAGTAAAGGTAGGATTTAAAACGGTATGAACTGGCTAAGGTATAGAACTGGAAAATCCCAATAGGTTCCTGATAATATCAGGTAGGTCAAAAGATTGTCGTGATACAATATCTAGTGGGTATGGGAAGAATGGAAAAAGCGAAGGCTATCTTGGAATGAGATAGATAGGGGTTCAAAATTTGCCCCACTCTGAAAGGAGGCAGACTTCCTAGAAGGTTATCTAAGGCAGGAAAGGACTGAAACTTTATGAATATGGCAAGCCAAATAACTCAATATGAGTGGGCGACCATAGACCGACAGGAAGCAGAACTTCAATGGGAAAATATAATTTGGAGTTATGTGAAAAGGAAGGTTAATAGACTTCAATCCCGAATTGCTAAAGCGATAATCAAAGGTAAAGAGAATCTAGCTAAAAAGTTAGGTTATTTACTGACAAGATCATACTATGCAAAGTTACTGGCGGTTAGAAAAGTAACAACGAATAAGGGAAAAAGAACAGCAGGGATAGATAATGAAGTATGGACAACCTCTGCTAAAAAGTATAAAAATGCATTAAAATTAACTAACAGAGGATATAGAGCAAAACCATTAAAGAGAATATATATTCCCAAAGCAAAAGATAAGGAAAGACCTCTTGGAATTCCTACAATGTATGATAGAGCAATGCAGGCATTATATGCAATGGCACTGGATCCAATGATAGAATCAAAAGCTGATAGAATTTCCTTTGGATTTAGAAAGTATAGAAGTTGTGCTGACGCTAAAGAGTATCTATTTAAGTTGTTAGGAAAGAAAATATCAGGCAAATGGATACTAGAAGGAGATATAAGAGGTTGCTTTGATAATATAAGTCACAATTGGATAGAAGAGAATGTATTAATGGATAAGCAGATATTAAAAGAGTTCTTAAAGTCTGGGTTTATCTATGATAAACAGCTCTTTCCTACTGAAAAAGGGACACCACAAGGAGGAATAATCTCTCCTATATTAGCTAATCTCACACTGGATGGGTTAGAGATGTTGTTAAAAAGAGAGTATTGGAGCAATGAACGAGGGACTATTAACAGGAAATATAACAGGAAGAATAAAATAAACTTAGTAAGATATGCTGATGATTTTGTGGTAACTGCAACAAATAAAGAAGTTTTAGAAGAAATAAAGGAACTGGTAGAAAGTTTCTTGAAAAAAAGAGGGTTGGAGTTATCAAGAGAAAAGACAAGGATCACACATATCAATGATGGATTTGATTTTTTGGGATGGAATTTCAGGAAATATAAAGCTAAATTGATAATTAAGCCAGCCAAGAAATCCTACCAAACCATTATAAATGAAATAAGGACAATAGCAAAGAAGAATAAAACAATAAAGCAAAATACTTTAATTAACATCTTGAATCCAAAGATTAGAGGCTGGTGTAATTATCATAGGAGTGCTTGTTCTAAAAAGAGTTATCAAAGTCTAGATAGAGATATATTTCATACCTTGTGGAACTGGGCAAAGAGAAGACACCCAAATAAAGCAAAGAAGTGGCTGAAGAAAGAATATTGGCAGTCAGATGAAGAGCGTGATTGGATATTCTCAGATGGTGATGTTAGATTAATCTTTGCAAGTGATACAAAGATAGAAAGGCATAGATTAATAAAATTTGATGCAAATCCTTATTTGCAGGAGTATGACGAATACTATTTCAAAAGGAAATTAAAGCTGAAATAAGTGATAAGATTATTGTTTGCCAGTCCGAAGGCTGGTTTTGGATAGCTTGAGCCGTATGAGTTGAAAGGCTCAAGTACGGTTCTGATGGGGGAAAGGAGCTGCAAGGCTCCTGACCTACCAGACTCCTAACTAGTTTTTGAGGTGATATTATGAATAAAAAGAAGGGAATACATTTTTCTAAGTATTCTTTGCCAAAAACATATATTAGAAATGGGAAGGAATGCTTTTTGTGTTTAATCAGGGAAAAATTAATTCCTAAAACTCCTGAAGAGAAAATTCGCCAAAGA
>JAWOFC010000279.1:0-6365 GCA_046482455.1 Halanaerobacter sp.
GCTCATCTTCTTCCAGTAATTGAGCTATTTGATGTTCTACTTCAGTAGTAGATTTAGACCAATATAAAAAAGAGTGATCTAATGGATTAATAATCTTATTCTTAACAATCTCTTTTAAATCTTTAAAGTCTACTACCATCCCCCGTGCCGGGCCAACTTCCTGCATTTGCCCTGCTTTATTCACAACTTCAACCTCTAACTTATAAGTATGACCATGTAAATTCCGACACTCACCTTGGTGACCTGCCAACATATGAGACATATCCCAGGAAAAACTTTTAGTTACCGAAATTTGACTCATTTAAATCATCTCCATAATAGTATTTAATTCAAAACAATCTCCAGCTCTACACTTCTTCTTACTTTTTCTTCTTTTTACTGATTGCTGCTTTTAATCTCTTCCTCCGAGTTTTCTAAAATACAGAAAACTCTTCGTGTAACCCACTTCTCTCTACTTAGAGCAAATTAACTGCGTAATCTATATACTGAGCTTTTTTCTTATTGCCTACTTTCCTAACAAACAAAGGCAATCCTTTAGTTTTCTAGCTTCGCATTAGTCGTCCCCTCCGAGTTTTCTAAAATACAGAAAACTCTTCGTGTAACCCACTTCTCTCTACTTAGAGCAAATTAACTGCGTAATCTATATACTGAGCTTTTTTCTTATTGCCTACTTTCTACTCATCACTCTTTACTTTTTTCTCTTTACTGATTACTATTTATTGTCTATTCGTACTCGATTGGGTCTTCATAACCCGCCTCTGCAAATGCCTTCAAACGCAAAGTACAGCTATCACAGTCTCCACAAGCTACTTCTCCCCCACGATAGCAAGTCCAAGTTAACGAATAATCAACTCCTAAGTCCATACCCCATTCAATCTCTTGAGCTTTAGTCAGATTAATAAATGGAGCATGAATTTCTATTTCCTTATCTTCCTCTACTGCACAGACTGTACCTTTATTTATCGCATCCTCCATTGCATCAATAAACTCCTGTCTACAATCTACATAACCCGAATAGTCAACTTGACTAACTCCGATGAATATATCCTGAGCTCCTACAGCTTCAGCATAAGAAGCAGCATAGGATAAAAATATCATATTTCGAGCCGGGACATAAGTAGTCGGTATCTCATCTTTTTCATCATCACCCTCAGGAATCTCTATCTCTCCATCTGTCAGAGCAGAACCGCCCCAAACTGACATATCAGTCTCTACCACTATATGTTCTTCAACCTCTACTTTTTCTACTATATCTCTAGCAGCTTTTAATTCACGCCCATGACTTTGACCATAATCAAAAGAGAGTGCATAAAGATCATAACCTTTATCCTTAGCTAAATATAAAGCAGTACTCGAATCCAATCCTCCCGATAGTAAAACTACAGCTTTTTTATTCTCACTCATTATTATCTCCCCCCCATAATAAAAGCATAGTCTTCTCAGCTAAATTAACTGCTTAATTCATAGTATTGAACACAAATGCAAATTTACTGCCACTCCCATCATAATTGAGAATTGACAATTAAATTCAAACTCATAAAATCAAAAGACTAAATATTCTATCTTCCAATATCTTTCTTTAGCTGAAAGTACTCAAAGCAGTAACGAGACAATTCTCAATTTTCAATTACTAACCTTTCTTCCGAAATAACAACTTCCAATGGCCCCATTATACTGAGGATAATCAAGAGTAATTACTTCATCATAATCTCGGGCCAAATACTCCCGGATTGCTCTATTAAAAGCAACACCGCCTGAAATAACTAATTTATGACCTTTAAACCCAGTCAAGAGTGGTTTTAAACGCCGATACATCGAGTAGTTCACCCCAGCACATAGACGCTCAACTTCTACCCCCTCAGCAATCTTCCCAATTAATTCAGATTCAGAAAAGACTGCACAGGTTGAATTCAAATCTACTGGATTATTAGAATAAGTAGACAGTTCTTCTAGAGAAACTTCCAAGACCTTAGCCATATTCTCTAGATATCTCCCACAAGATGCAGCACATTTTTCATTCAACTCTAAATCAGTAATTAATCCTTTTTCAATCTGTACTGCTTTAACATCTTGTCCACCTACATCAAGTAAGATAAAATTCTTTAATCCTGTTTGATAAATAGCTCCGTAAGCATGAGCCTTAACTTCATTAATCACTTCAAACTCATTCAAATCAGTATTATTACGTCCATACCCAGTAGAAATCTTAACATCAGCCTCTGCTACATTTAATTTCTTCAAATCAACAACTATCCCCTCAGAAAATTTGCAGTAATCACGATAAAACGACATAGTACTTACTTTAAATTTATCTACTATCCTATCATCTTCCATCACAACAGTCTTAACCTCACGACTACCTAAATCAATTCCTAAGGCTTTCATAGACTACCACCCTTCATATCTCCTAACATATCTAAAAATGCTTCCAATCTCAACTCCATTCTTGAGTCAAGTTCACGTGATTTATCGCCCCGAATAGTTAAAGTAGGTACTTCTAACTTATCCTTCATAACTATATCTTCAATCTCGCGATGGCAGAATGCCTGCGTATAATGAATAATTCCATCTAACTCTCTTTTAGCAACCTCTTTTTTTATTTCAGCTAATCTAAACTCTAAATTATAAGGATAAGTATAGTCTAAATACTGTTGATAGATACTATCCGCTTCTTCAAAACGAGGAAAAGCAAACTCTCTCTGTACTTCATTATAGACAATAGCAGCAGAAAAATCAGTTACATATTGATAAATATCTGCCGTCATCGGTGGGACTCCAATATAACCAAGTCTTAACTGCTTCTCTCTCGGCTCTCGGACTTCAATCTCAGCAATTTTTGCTTCTAATTCTTCCTGATAAGCATCAATATCACCTTTAAAGTCACTACAATTTATTTGATAGAGATGATTTTCAAAACCTGTAGCTTTATTCTCCTGCCAAGTTAAACGATCAATCTCATGGGCCAAAGATCGTACCTCGTTTAATCTATTTCTCATCTTTTCTACCTTATCCAAACCTACAGCAAATAATTCCCTAAAATTATTAACTACCCTCTGCACTGCTGTTAAATCATGTTGGTAAGGATAAGCAAAGGGATAGGTCGCAATCCCTCGTGCTTCTAAAACTTCATTTAATGCCTCAGTATCCGAGCAATCACCTTCAACTACACTAACTACTCTATCAATCCCATTCTCTAAACAGGCTCCATACATTCCTTTAATCCAGGCACAAGAGCTTTTAGGAAAACCATCCTTCTCTGCTAACTCTATATATTGGGCATAATCATCGGCTGTAATAAATAAATTATTCAAATCTATCGGCTTATATCCTGCTGCAAATAATATTTCAACCGGAATCGTAGTAGTAATCCCAATCTTCTCCATCTTATCTATCCCCCATTCTTACTCAACTCATCTAAATCCAAACTTTAAGTTTCAATCTCTTTAACTCAATTTATAAATTAAAGATGAGCGGCTAAAAAGCCGCTCAAAAGGATTAAACTTCCATAATTATAGGTAAAATCATTGGGTTTCTCTTAGTACGATGATAGATATAATCATCTAAGGCATCTCTAATATTAGACTTCAAGGTAGACCATTCTGTAATACCTTGTTCTTCACACTCTTTTAATGCCTCTTCAGCCTTTTTAGTGGCATCATTAATTAATTCTCCTGATTCTCTGACATAAACAAACCCACGTGTAATAATATCAGGACCAGCAAGAATATTACCATTATCATCGATTGTGACTACTACCATCAAAATTCCATTCTCCGATAATAGCCTTCTATCTCTTAAGACCACATTTCCTACATCTCCAACACCTAAACCATCAACTAAAATTCTTCCTGCATGAACACTATCCTCTATATAAGAGCGGTCCTTGCTTAAATAGACTTTATCGCCTAAATCAGGGATAAAGGTATTCTCTTTTGCAACTCCAACTTCTTGAGCTAATTTAGCATGCAAATGCAAATGTCTATATTCTCCATGTACTGGGAAAAAGTACTGGGGACGAGTTAAATTTAACATTAATTTAAGTTCTTCTTGACTAGCATGACCAGATACATGAACACCTGTAATTGCTTCATATATCACATCTGCACCGCGTTCAAACAATTGATTGATAGTATGTCCTACTGCTTTAGCATTACCTGGAATTGCAGTAGCAGAGACTAAAACAGTATCACCATCTCCTACACTAATGTGATAATGATCGCCTCGCGCTATACGAGTCAAAGCAGCCATTGGTTCTCCTTGACTACCAGTGGTTAAAAGTACAACTTTATTTGATGGATATTTATCTACATCATTAGCATCAATTAATATCCCTTCTGGGATATCAATGTATCCTAAATCACTAGCAATATCTACATTATTCAACATACTTCTACCACTTAATGCGATCTTACGATCAAACTGCTGTGCAGTATTAATCACTTGCTGAATGCGGTGAAAGTTAGAAGCAAAACTTGCTACTATAATCTTTTGCTCAGCTTCTTTAAAGGCTTTTTCAATCGTTTCACCTACTTCTTTTTCCGATCTAGTAAAACCTTCATGTTCAGCATTAGTACTATCAGAGAATAGAGCTAACACTCCTTCATCTCCTAGTTCAGCTAAACGATGAATATCAGCCATATGACCATCAACTGGAGTCTGATCAAATTTAAAGTCACTAGCATAGACAATTGGACCAATTGGAGTATGCACAGCTAAAGCACATGTATCAGATAAACTGTGATTAACTCTGACATACTCTACATCAAAAGATCCAATCTCTACTGAATGACCTGGATAAACATGACGTAAATATGTGTCAGACAGTAAATTATGCTCCTCTAATTTACCACGCAGTAACCCTAAAGTCAATTTAGTTCCATAAACCGGAACATCTCCTAATTTCTTCAAGACATAAGGCAGAGCACCAATATGATCCATATGCCCATGTGTTAAAGCAATACCTTGAATGCGGTCGCGATTTTTAAGAAGATAGCTAATATCCGGAATCACATAATCTACACCATACAGTTCATCTGTTGGAAACTTAATTCCCGCATCAATAATCAATATTTCATCATCTATTTCGATCACCATCATATTCTTTCCGATTTCTCCGATACCACCTAATGGCAAAATGGATACAGAATCTATTTCATTGTTAAACGACATTTAAAAAAAACACACCTCCATAATATTTACTAACCCGTCCTCAGATACATAGGCGCTAGTCATCTGAGCAATGCTCAAAACAAAAATCTTTGTTTCTTTCCCCGTTCTAAGCACTCTTAAATATATTATAAATGAAATTCACTTTAAATACAAGAACTGAATTTCATTTATATTTATAATAAACTATTGTCCGCTAAAATATTCTTTAATTTTTCCTTCAACTCTTCCTCTAAGTCTAATAATGGTGGGCGAACTGGACCAACTTCACGCCCAATGATATTTAAAGCTGCCTTAACTGGAATTGGATTAGTAGTTATAAACATAGCATTAAATATCTCATTCAACTCTGCATTCTTAGTTTTAGCCTCATCTACATTGCCCTTCTTATAAGAACTCACCATCTCTTTAATCTTATTCCCCACTATATGAGAGGCAACACTAACTACTCCTGTTCCTCCTACAGATAAAATAGGTAATGTTAAAGAGTCTTCTCCACTATAAATATTAAAACTATCATCAGTTAGAGCATTAATTCTAGCTACTTGACTGACATTCCCACTTGCCTCTTTAACAGCAATAATATTATCTACTCTAGATAACTCTGCTACTGTTTCTGGAGCCAAGTTACGTCCCGTTCTACTAGGTACATTATATAACATCACAGGCAAGTCAGTCTCTTGAGCTACTAATTTGAAATGATTCTCTAAAGCACGCTGCGGCGGTTTATTATAGTATGGAGTTACTAACATAGCTCCATCTACACCAACCTTTTCAGCCATTTTAGTAATTTTAATACTTTTATGCGTTGAATTACAACCAGTTCCTGCTACAATTTTAGCCTGTCCTCCAACCTCATCTTTAACTACCTGCAGTAATTTTTCTTTTTCAGAAGTAGTTAAAGTAGGCACCTCTCCTGTAGTCCCTAATACCACTAATCCATCTGAGCCATTATCAACTAAATATTGAGCTAATTTTTCTGCTTGTTCATAATTAACAGTCTTATCATCATTAAATGGAGTTACCATTGCAGTCAATACTTCACCAAAGTTCATAAAAACACCCCCACATTAATTTACAGTTGATACGTTTTTCGTGGTTTTCACGAAGGGTCTTGATAAAGACCCGTAGGTACAGTTTACAGTTAAAAATCAAAACCTTAAAATCTAAAAAGATATACTTTATTATTTCTTATTTAC
>JAWOFC010000292.1:0-3069 GCA_046482455.1 Halanaerobacter sp.
GTGGTCCAATACAATAAGCCTCATCAGCAGTCTTTACATGTAATGCATTTTCATCAGCTTCAGAATAAACGGCTACTGTTTCAATATCCAACTCCTGGCAGGCTCTAATAATTCGCACTGCCACTTCTCCTCTATTTGCTATTAATATTTTATCAAACATTTTATCACTACTCCCCTTATACCAAATTCAAAATATACACTTTCTATATATTATACTTCCTCTTTATATTAATTACTATTATTAAATGTATTGTTTTTTAAGTATAAACATTCACAAGTTTAATTAAATATTAAGTTTGAGTCTAAGTTTAAGTTTGAGTCTAAGCTTAAGTTTAAGCTCTTTTCTTTACTTAGTCTTAGTCTTAGCCTTAGACTTAATCCTTTACTTAGTCTTAGACTTAATTTTTTCTGCTTCTAATGTTTTGAATTTTACTCTTTACTGATTACTCTTCCTCCGAGTTTTCTAAACTACAGAAAACTCTTCGTGTAACCCACTTCGCTCTACTTAGAGCAGATTAACTACGTAATCTATATGCTAAGCTTTTTGCTTATTGCCTACTTTCTACTCATCACTCTTTACTCTTTACTTTCTACTCATCACTTTTTTACTGATCACTGCTTTATCTCTTCCTCCGAGTTTTCTAAACTGCAGAAAACTCTCCGTGTAACCCACTTCTCTCTACTTATACCATATTAACTGCGTAATTTATATACTAAGATTTTTGCTTATTACCTACTTTCTACTCATCACTGTTTTTATTTAGTCTTAAAAATTAGTGCCAGCAACTATAACCAATTATATATTTAGGTTACCGTCACTGACACTAAAATTTTAGGCTATATTTGGTTAATAATCTTTATTTTATAATTTTTCTAAGATGAATAATGGCTGACCAAATTCAATTGGTTCTGCATCTTCAACTAGAATGTCTAACACTTTACACTTCTCTTCAGCCTCAATCTCATTCATTAATTTCATAGCTTCAATAATGCATAAAGTATCACCAGCTTCTACTACATCTCCCACCTCAACAAATGGATCAGCATCTGGAGCAGGACAGCGATAGAAAGTTCCTACCATCGGTGCTTCAAATTCTTCACCACTAGAAGTATCAAGCTCTGGTGTATCTTCACCTTCATCTGCATTTGTCTCCTGCGCCCCTTCATTACTTTCTGGAGCAGCAGTTACAGACTCTTGGCTTTGAGCCTGAGCCGGCTGTTGTGGTGCAGCAGAAAACTCTGTACCCTCTGCGCTAACTTGACCGCCCTTCTTAATACTAATTCTAGTACCCTCATCTTCTAAATTAAGTTCAGAAATATCAGTCTCATTTAACATCTCAACTAATTCTTTAATATCAGTTAATTCCATTTCTCCATTGGCCTCCTTAGTATGGCTTTCTTCTACTTCATCTTCTCCAAAGATATCTTTATTCTTCTTTCTCTCTTTTAAGAACTTAAGAGCTACTTGTGGGAATAATGCATAAGATAAATAATCTTCTTCTTTTTCAGCATATCTTTCTACTTCATCTTTAATATCATCTAAAACTGGATCCAACAAGTCTGCTGGACGGCAAGTAATTGGCTCTTCATCACCAATTGCTTGCTTTTGCACTTCAGGATCAATCTCAGCTGGCGGCTGTCCATAGTATCCTTTAATATAAGATTTTACTTCATCAGGAATCACTTTATATCTTTCCCCTAATAAGACATTAAATACAGCTTGAGTCCCAACAATTTGACTCGTTGGCGTTACTAATGGAGGATATCCTAAGTCTTTTCTGACTTTTGGAATCTCCTCTAAAACATCATGAATTCTATCACCAGCATCCTGATCTTCTAGCTGTGAAACTAAATTAGAGATCATACCACCAGGAACTTGGTGTGAAAACGTCTGCATATCGGTAATCTTAGTAACTCCACGATCAAAGCCGCGTTTCTTTCTAATCCCCTCAAAATAACTATCTATTTCAAATAATTGTTCTAAATCCAATCCAGTATCATAAGGCGTATCTTGGAAAATAGCTGTCATAGTTTCAATCGGCGGCTGTGAAGAACCAAAGGCTAACGATGCTGTGGCGGTATCAATAATATCTACACCAGATTCCGCACCTTTTAAATAAGTTGTCATCGCCATTCCACCAATATAGTGGCTGTGAAATTCAATCGGTATATCAAGTTTTTCATTCAAGGCTGAAAATAGCTTCTCAGCTCGATACGGCTTTAATAATCCTGCCATATCTTTAACACATAAGGAATCAACACCCATCTCTTTTAGTTCCATAGCAGTCTCCATATAATGATCAATCGTATGCACCGGGCTAACAGTATAGACTACTGTCGCCTGTACATGTTTTCCAGTCTCCTGTACTGCTTCAATAGCAGTCCTCATATTCCTAACGTCATTAAGAGCATCGAAAATTCTAAAGATATCTATTCCATTCTCAGCTGCTTTATAGACAAAATTCTTCACTACATCATCAGGATAATGTTTATATCCCACTACATTCTGGGCTCTTAATAACATCTGTAAGTTCGTATTATTAGTATACGAATCTAATAATCGCAATCTCTCCCATGGATCTTCGTCTAGATAGCGCATACAGACATCAAAAGTAGCGCCACCCCATACTTCTAGAGCATGATAGCCAACTTCGTCTATCTTCCCAATAATAGGAAGCATATCCTCAGTTCTCATTCTCGTTGCCCATAAAGATTGATGGGCATCTCTTAACGTAGTATCAGTTATCTTTATCTGCTGTTCTGCATTCTCTTCACTACTCATAATTCTCCCTCCTTAAGTACAATTAAATTATTAAATATTAACGATTCTAAAACCAATAAACTCCTAGAATAATATAATATGAAAAACTCAGGTTAATAATCTACAACCTGAGCATTGTTTATTTGACTTTAAATAATTATATCTTTTTTTATCTGTTTTGTCAATTTATCTAAAGCAATTAAAGAAAACTCCATCTAAACCACCTATTAGAATGCTAATAGATCATCTAACTCGCAGCTGATGACTATAATAAAGGTTCAGATGGAGAAATTCACTCAGGAGATTTC
>JAWOFC010000036.1:0-3152 GCA_046482455.1 Halanaerobacter sp.
AAGTTTATAATTATAAATAGATATGAAAAAAATATTAAAACAGATAAATACAATTACTAATTCCATTATAAATTCAACAAAAAAATGAAGAGAGATATTATTAGATACTATACCTAAACTATGCATAACTTCTTTAATTGGCAGAAAAAATATTATATTAGTTAATATATATATAGCACTTAATATCAAAATCAAATCAAAATATTCAAAATTCTTTTTTAATCTCTCCACCGAGTTACCTCCCTTCTTGAATAATAGTATTCCTCTTTTAATTAATTAAATATTTGGAACTAATTTCCTGCATATTTTTTGAAAAAAAGAAATATTTTTTATTCCAAGGGCAAATAAAAAGATCTTTGCGTAGAACAAAGATCTTTTGAATAGCAATATTTATCTATTTAGAACTTGGTAGAAGAAGATTAATTAAAATTCCAACTATGGCAGCTAAACCCATACCTTCAAATTTAATCACTTCAACTGCACTAGCAAACTTATTAATTACAGTAATTCCAGTTAAATTAAAGAACTTAGCTAATTCAACAAAATTAATCTTAAATACAATCCCGCTAATTCCTGTTACTAAGATAGTCGAAAAAAACACTAAAATTCTATTCTTACTAAAATCAACTTCATTTTCAATTAAAGTTCTTAAACCAATTGAAGCAATCATTCCAAATAGTAAGATTACAATTCCACCCATTACTGATTGAGGAATAGTTCTAATTAAGGCACCTATCTTTTCCACAAAACTAATCCCAATTACAATCACAGCAGCTAATTCGATAATTAACGGATTATGAACTCCAGTAATTGCTAACACCCCTATATTTTCACCATAGGTAGTATTCGGCGGTCCACCTAAAAAAGAAGCAAACATCGTAGCTATTCCATCACCCATTAAAGTTCTATGTAACCCAGGCTCTTCAATAAATTTTTCATCAACAGTTTTAGATAGAGCCAACATATCTCCTAAGTGTTCAACCATAGTTACTATTGCAATCGGAGCTATTAGAGTAATAGCTGAGATCCCATCACCCCAAGACTTTAAATTAAAGACTGAGTTAAAGTCTGGTACTGCTAACCAACTAGACTCTACAATCAATGCAGTATCCACTACTCCAGTTACTAAAGCTAATAAATAACCACTAATAATTCCAATCAAGATAGGGATTACCTTAAATATCCCCTTTCCTAAGACACTAACAGCAATTGTAACAGTTAATGTAAAGATAGCAATCGGCAAATTCTCCATAGCCATATCTTTAGCTGTTGGAGCTAATCCTAAACCAATCGTCATAATTACTGGTCCCACTACTACAGGTGGTAAGTAATCATCGATAAAATCAGTTCCTATCTTACTAATTATTATTGACATAATAAAATAGATAATACCAGCTACAAAACAGCCTAATAAAGCAGCAGGTACTCCATAAGACTCCTTAGCTGCAATAATGGGACCAATAAAGGCGAATGATGAGCCTAAATAAGCTGGAACTTGTCCCTTTGTAATCAGATGAAAGATTATCGTTCCTACTCCTGAAGTAAATAAAGCAACGCCAGGATTTAAGCCTGTTAAACTCGGCACAAGTACTGTTGCACCAAACATAGCAAATAGATGCTGCACAGCCAAAATTAATAAACGCGGCATACTAAGATCACTTTCTCTTAATTTACTTTTTATCACTTTTATCTCCTCCTGAAATAATTTACCATATTAAATTAAATAGAAAACTCCTTAACCAAGAGGCTAAGGAGATAGACTGCTGCTAAAAAATATGTTAGCAAACAATCCTCTTTTTAGCCTCACAGGACTAATTTAAAAAGGATTAACTTATTTAGTACTCGTTATTCGCATTTTTCTTGTAAAACTACCGCATCTTCACCATCAATCTCTTTCAAATTAACACTAATTAATTCATCCTTAGAGGTTGGAATATTCTTTCCTACATAATCAGATCTGATAGGTAGCTCTCTATGACCTCTATCAGTTAGAATTGCTAGTTGAATGCTATCAGGTCGACCTAAATCCATTAAAGCATCTAAAGCAGCGCGAACAGTTCTACCTGTGTATAAGACATCATCGACTAGAATAACTTTCTTATCAGTTATATCAAATGGAATTTCAGTCTGATGAACAATAGGTTGATTAGCAATTGTCGTTAAATCATCACGGTAAAGAGTAATATCTAGACTGCCGTTAGGAATCTCTTCACCTTCAATTTCTTTTAAGTTAGCAGTAATCCTTTCAGCTAAGGGAACACCTCTTGTCCTAATTCCAATCACTACAACATCCTCTAAACCTTCATTCTTTTCAATTATTTCATGTGAGATACGCACTAGAGCCCTTCTAATACCATCTGCACCGATTAACTCTTTCTTCGTTTTAAATTTCACCACTTTAACCACTCCTTGATATCCTGCAAACAATTAATTTAAATCAATTGAATATTATCAGATATTATAATTACTGTCAATTAATTAATCTAATTTTGCTACTACTTCCTTCATATCATCCCACAATTCAGCTTCAAACTCCTGCCATTCTTCAGTCTGAGGATGATAAAAGCCAAGCACCTTAGCATGTAGCAATTGACGGTCTATGTCTAATTGAGACTTATTATACCCATATAGACTATCTCCCACAATCGGATGGCCTATATAATCAAAATGAACTCTAATTTGATGAGTTCTACCTGTAATTAATTCTACCTCTACTAGAGTATAATCCCCATAATAATCTAGCACTTCAAACTTAGAGACCGCCTTTTTACTATTTTTACTTGTAACTGCCATCTTCTTTCTATCCTTAGGGTCTCTTCCAATAGCAGCATCTATTTTAGCCTTCTTATGTTTTACATGCCCCTGCACTAAAGCCCAATATATCTTCTTAGTCTTGCGTTCCTTAAACTGTTTACTTAAACTTTTTTGTGCTCCATCATTTTTAGCTACTACTAATGCCCCAGTAGTATTTTTATCCAGCCTATGTACTATACCTGGTCTCTTAACCCCACTTATCCCTGCCAAATTATCACAATGGTATAATAAAGCATTGACTAAAGTCCCATCAGGATGACCTGGAGCAGGATGAACTACTAAATTAGCTTGTTTATTAACTACTAACAGATCACCATCCTCATAAATAATATTTAACG
>JAWOFC010000118.1:0-2726 GCA_046482455.1 Halanaerobacter sp.
TTAACTGCGTAATCTATATACAGTGTTTTTTTGCTTATTGCCTACTTTTTACTTGTTACTGATTAATGTTTGTTTTGTTAATTAAACTTCAATCTCAATAATCTTTTTAATCAAAAAGATTCCAATCAGTTGCGAAAACCCTCCTATAGCTAACATCATTCTGCCTAAATTATTAGTAAATAAAGGTGTCATATATTCAGGATTAATCACAAATAATAAGGCTCCTAAGGCAATTGGCAGCAGAGCAACAATAAATCCTGAAGCACGACCTTGAGCAGTTAGAGTATTAATTTCTCCTTCAATTCTGATTCTTTCTCTGATAGTACCAGAAATACTATCTAATATTTCTGATAGATTACCTCCTACCTGCCGTTGAATCAAGACTGCTGTAACCACTAAGTCTAAATCATCACTATCAATTCTATCTGTTAAATCCCTTAGTGCTTCTTGGGGAGAAGCTCCTAGATTCATCTTCTTTAAGACAAGAGTGAATTCTTCAGAAATAGGCGCCTCCATCTCTTTAGTTACCATCTCTAAAGCCTGGAAAAAGCTATAACCTGCTTTTAAAGAGTTAGAGATAATGGTCAAAGAATCATTAATCTGGTCATTAAACTTGTCTAACCTCTGCTTTTGACTATACTTTAAATAAAAGTAAGGAACTATTAATCCTCCCACTAACATTATAACTGTTAAGCTTAGATTCCCTATTAAAAGAAGACCTATAAGACCTAGAAAGAGTAAAGTAATTAAGATTAAAATTATAAATTCAGAGGCCTTAAGGGATAGACTAGATTGTTTTAACTCCTGTTCTAATCTATTAGTTAAAGAAAAAGAAGTGAAGAAACTATTTAAACGTGTCATTAATCCTTCGCTATCATCTTCTTCCTCAGACTGATCTCCCTCAGAGCTATCCTCTTCTAAACTAATAAGCTCTTCTTGATTACCTAAATATTTATTTAATCTCTCATTAACCTTACCCTGTTTCGAAGCAAATAAACTATAAACGCCTATAAATGCAAAAGTAACAGTTAAAAAAGCTAAGACTGAAATTACATATAGCATAGCACTCACCTCTTTTGCAAAGCAGCTGAATTAATAAGACATAAATAGATCAGATGGTAAATCCAAACCTGATTCCTTAAAGCGATCCATGAATTTAGGTCTAATACCAGTTGCTTTAAATTCTCCTAATATATTACCTTCTTCGTCTCGACCCTGCTTCTCAAAAACGAATAGATCCTGTAGAGTAATAATTTCTCCTTCCATGCCCTGCACTTCAGTGATCTTAACTACTTTTCTACTTCCATCCTTCATTCTTGTCTGCTGCACAATTAAATCTACTGCAGAAGATATCTGATCTCTAATAGCTTCAACAGGCAGTTCCATTCCTGCCATCATAACCATTGTCTCCAGTCGAGACAACATATCACGAGGGCTGTTAGCATGACCAGTAGTTAGAGAACCATCATGCCCAGTATTCATAGCCTGTAACATATCAAGTGCTTCACCACCTCTAACCTCTCCTACTACTATTCGATCTGGACGCATCCGCAGTGAGTTTTTAACTAATTCACGCATAGTGATTTCACCTTTTCCTTCTACATTAGGAGGACGAGTCTCTAATGAGACTACATGATCTTGACCTAGCTGCAGCTCAGCAGCATCCTCAATTGTAATAATTCTTTCATCACCGGGAATAAAAGAGGATAAGACATTTAAAGTAGTTGTCTTACCAGAACCAGTTCCTCCTGAGACAACCACATTTAACCTAACTTCTATGCAGGCCTCTAAAAATTGAGCCATCTCTTCTGTAAAAGTTCCAAAACCGACTAGATCATCAACTGTAAAAGGATCTTCAGCAAATTTACGAATAGTTATTGTGGGACCATTTAAAGCCAAAGGAGGAATAATAGCATTCACACGTGAACCATCTGGCAATCTAGCATCTACCATCGGGCTACTCTCATCAATACGCCGTCCTAAAGGAGACACAATCTTTTCAATAATATGGATTACATGTTCATCATCTCTAAACTTCACATCTGTTAAAACTAAACGACCACTGCGCTCAACATAAACCTGCTCTGGTCCATTGACCATTACTTCTGAAACCTCAGGATCTTCTAATAAGCCATTAATTGGTCCAAAGCCAATAATCTCATCAATAATATCTTGAATAATCTCCCTTCTTTCTCCAGGCGAAATAGCCACATCTTGATTCTCAATCACTTCTTTTGCCGTATCTTTAATATTCTCTCTTAATTCATCATTCTCCTGCTGTGCTTCGGGATCAGAAAAGATATCAAAATCTAGTTTTTCAATTAAACGATTATGCAGGTCAGTCTTTAACTCGCGATAGGGGTCTGTATCTACAGTAGTTGTTTTCTGCTTAGTCTTTTGCTTTACTTGCTTAGTCGCCTTATCATTTTCTTGTTCAGCATTTCTCTTCTTTTCACCAGAGAGACGATCTTTTAAAGACATTTTACTAGCACCTCCCCATTAATTGATAATGGATAATGGATAATGAGGACATTTGTCCGGTTAAAACCGTACAAAGTGTCCACATTTAGTGTCATTACATTTGTCCGACCACAACATATTGTGGTGTTAAGGTATGGAAGGACAAATGTCCGAACACAAAATTGAGAATGGGCAATTAAAGTCAAAAGATTAAAACCCATCAGTGCTTTATTCAAATTAATATATTACAAAGAATGCATTTTAAA
>JAWOFC010000157.1:0-20279 GCA_046482455.1 Halanaerobacter sp.
CTAAAATTCAACTGACTAGCTCTACAGCTTACCACCTCCTTGTATACTATTAGCATTCTCGGCTAAATTCATACCTGTCATTACAATGCTTCACAGACAACTGAGTTTCTTCATACCCCCAAAATTAATTGACAATTGAGAATGTAGAATTGACAATTAAAATTCAAGACCATACAATCAAAAGAGTAAAACATCATAATCATACACTAAATACTCTATCTTCCAATATCTTTCTGTAGCTGAAAGTACTCATTATAGATCTTCTGTTACAGTAACTACAAGATCAGCTTCATAATCACCAGCTGGTAATTCATTAAAACGTCTGCATTCACTAGTCCCAGCAGTACTTTTAATAATTCCATCTAAACTATAATTATCTTCATCGACAAGTACTAAAGCTAATGCCAATTTATGTATATTGAACTCATCTGTCCTAAGGACAGATTGATTTGAAATATCTCGTTTAGCAGTCTCAAAATCAGTCCAAACATCATTCTCATCTGTTAAAGCAAGGTCAAAAGCGGCACAAAAATCATTTCTAGTCTTTACTGCAGAATTATTATTATTCATTTTTAGTGGTAAAAATGCATTGTTTTCAGTGAACTTTTCCACTTTAACTTCAATCCTATAATCTTTTGCAGTACTTACTCTAAAGCGATATTCTTTTAAATAAACATTTTCCAGCATAGTAGCAGTATCAACATTAAAAGTCTTATCTGCTATACTATCCCACTCTATTTCTATAGCAGCTATTGGTTCTGGAAAAATAAATAATATTAATAATATCAACAAGCTAATTATATACTTTTTTTCAGACATTATTCGCCTCCTTTTTATAAAAACAGATCTGTGCTCTATATATTCCAATGATTGCTTTTCACTCTATCTATTATTATTCTTCTAGAAGAGATTTATTTATGGTTAATTTATCCAAATTAAATATCGCCTTCTAATTATACATTATAGGCAGAAATGATTATAGATATACGTTGTTATGATAAATTTTTCCTTTTTTATAATTTTACTTTCTACTCATTTAATGTTAAGATTAAAAGGCGAATTAAACATAAATAATTTAAAATTTGAAAGGAGCAATTACTCTAATGTCTGTAAAAGAGAAAGCAGAAAAACTAGCAGCTGCAATCAAGAATTCTAGTGAATTTAAGACTTTTAAGGCAGCAGAAAAGCAGTTGACTGAGGATGATGAAGCAAAGGATTTGATGCAAAAGTTGCAAGCTAAACAGCAGAGAGTGCAGATGATACGTCAAAGCGGTCAAGAGTTAAATGAATCTATGCAGGATGACTTACAGTCTCTGCATGATGAGATGCAGGAGAATGAAATTGTAAGCAATCTTATGGAGAAACAAGAAGAGTTTAATCAGATTATGCAGGAAGTAAATAAGATATTAAGCACAGCTATGCGAGGCGAGGAAAATTAAGAGCACACAAAAAGATGACTCCTGCTAATTAGCAGGAGTCATCTTTAAAACGGAGCCTAACAATTTATCAAATTTTCACATATGAATTGCTTGATTATTTATATCATGTACAGCTTCCATAATAGATTCAGACAATGTAGGATGAGGATGAATTGTATCTGCTACTTCCTCTCCAATTGCCTCTAAATTAATGGCAAAAGTAGTTTCAGATATTAATTCTGTAGCATGTGCTCCTAGAATATGAACACCTAAGATATCGCCAAACTCCTTATCACTTATCACCTTTACAAAACCAGTATCTTCACCCATTACAGTAGCCTTACCGCTTGCCATCAAAGGAAACTTGCCTATTTTTATTTCATAGCCTGCTTCTTTAGCCTGCTCTTCTGTTAATCCTACTGCTGCTACTTCAGGCTGAGAATAAATACAGCGCGGTACTGCTCTATAATTTATTTCTTTATCACTTCCAGATATATTTTCAGCAGCAACTAAACCTTCTGCTGTAGCCATATGAGCTAATTGAGGAGAATCGACTATATCTCCTACAGCATAAATACCTTCTATCTCTGTTTGCAAAGATTCATCAACGGGAATCGTTCCTTCATCTAACTCTAAGTCTAGGGCTTCAATACCATTAATATTCGGCTTGCGTCCTACTGATATAAGTACCTTATCAGCCTTTAACTCTTCATCTCTTCCATCACTACTAAATCTTAGCTTCTTCTCTTGCTCACCACTAATCTCTTCAACCTGAGCATTAGTCTGTACTGCAATACCTTTTTTCTTAAGCTCTTTACCTAATGCAGCTCCTAATTCCTTATCTTCTCTTGGAATTAAGCTATCCATCATCTCAATAATTGTTACTTCACTACCTAAAGTCGAAAAGATTGAAGCAAATTCAACGCCAATTACGCCGCCGCCAATAATAACTAGTCTATTCGGTATCTCGTCTAATTCAAGAGCTTCTTTACTAGTCATTACATTTGCTCCATCAACTCCTGCAATAGGAACTGAAGCTGGCTTAGAACCTGTGGCTAAAATAATATCTTCTGCTTTAACCTTAACATCATCTTCTTTCACTTCAATTACACCGGGAGCTACAACCTTTCCCCGACCATTAATCACTTCTATTCCATTCTTCTTCATTAAACTTCCTACACCTTGGACTAACTTATTAACTGCATTCTCTTTCCAGTCCATTACTGCTGAAAAATCAACTTCATAATCTGGAACCTGAACTCCGAATTTCTCACTCTCATCTATTGTTTCAATTACTGCAGCGGATTTTAAGAGAGCCTTAGTTGGAATACAACCTCGGTTAAGACAAGTCCCACCTAGCTTATCCTCTTCAATTAATACTACTTTCTTTCCTTTTTGAGCAGCCCGAATAACAGCCGGATAGCCCCCTGGACCGCCTCCAAGAACTGCAACATCTACCTTTTTTTCAGTCAAGCTGAACACTCCTTTGTTTAGTTATCTATATTTTCAAAGACGTCTCGTGCATGATAAGAACTTCTGACTAAAGGTCCTGCATACACCTCTTTAAGTCCTATCTTTAATGCTTGCTCTTTATAGGCATCAAATTCTTCTGGAGGTACATATCTATCTATTTCTAACTGCTTAGAAGTCGGCTGTAAATACTGACCTAAAGTTAAAATATCACAATCTACTCTCTGCAGGTCATTAAAGACTTCAATGAGTTCTTCCTTCTCTTCTCCTAGTCCTAAGATCAAACTGCTTTTAGTTACTGTAGATGGACTTATCTTCTTAATACTCTTTAAGACTTCTAATGAGCGCTTATAGACTGCTTCCGGACGTGCTTTAGAATAAAGACGCGGTACAGTTTCTAAGTTATGACCTACTACATCAGGATTAGCCGCTAAGACTTTAGTTAATGCTTCTTGATCATTGTGCATATCGGGTATTAAGACTTCAACTAAAATGTCTTCCTTATATTCTTTTATCTCTCTAATAGTCTTAGCAAACTGCTCCGCCCCATAATCGTCTAAATCATCTCTTGTAACCGAAGTTATTACTACATATTCTAAGCCTATTTTCTTTACCGCTTGGAGCACATTACTGGGCTCTTTAGGGTCAGGAAAATCTAAATTACCCTGCTCAACTGCACAAAACTGGCAGTTGCGAGTACAGTTCTCTCCCAAAATTAAAAATGTAGCCGTATTCTGCTTAAAACATTCTCCAGCATTAGGACATTTAGCACTTTCACAGATAGTATTTAATTCCAATGAAGCAAGCAGTCTTTCCATAGTCGCTAATTTCTCTTGGTCTGGGCTCTTAGTCTTTAACCAGTCTGGAGCCGTAGCCATATTATCACTCCTATTTAATTACTTCCTGCCTTATAACCTCTTCAAATCCAAACTCCTCTTTAAAAGTTCTTACTAATAGCTGTGCTACTTCTTCTAGGACTAATTCTTTATCTAAAATTTCTTGTAGGGAAGTAACATCTTTATCAACAATTCCACACGGAACTATATAATTAAAATATGAAAGATCAGGATTTACATTTAGAGCAAAGCCGTGCATAGTCACCCATTTGCGAGCTGCTATACCAATTGCAGTAATCTTTTCATCATCAACCCAGACCCCTGTCAGTCCTTCAATTCTTCCAGCTTCAATATTATACTCTGCTAAGAGGTCAATAATTATTTGCTCTATCTTACGCACATAATAATGTAAATCCTGTCTAAAATTATTCAGATCTAAAATGGGATAACCAACAATCTGGCCGGGACCATGATAAGTAACATCTCCCCCGCGTTCAATGGAGACTACTTCTATATTCTGTTCTTCTAACAGCTCTTCATTAATTAACAGATTAGCTTCATCCCCACTGCGTCCCATAGTTATTACATGAGGGTGAGATGTTAAAAAGAGAGTATCTGGTATCTTATTTTCTTGGCGTAAACTGAATAATTTTTTCTGCATCTGATAAGCCTTTTGATAGCTCAAATTATACTCTTCAATTAAGTTTAGCTCCATTTTATCACCTGCTGGTAATTATATTTTTTACAGCATTAAAGCAGGATTTTCAATATAGTTTTGTAATGTCTGGAGGAATTCTGCTCCTTGAGCACCATCGATAGCTCTATGATCTAATCCTAAAGTGAAGTTCATAACCTTCTTCTCTGCTATATCTCCTTCATCAGTCTTATATAAGACTTCCTTTATAGTTCCTACAGCTAAAATTGCAACTTCAGGCGGATTAATTATAGCTGTAAACTCATCAATACCGTACATGCCTAAATTAGATATAGTAAATGTTCCTCCCTGCATCTCCTCTAGGGCAAGGTTATTAGCTCTACCTTTTTTGACCAACTTCTTTGCTTTAGCTGATAGATCTTTTATACTATATTCTTCTGCTTGATTAATTACTGGCACGACTAATCCTTCTTCAACCGCTACAGCTAATCCTAAATTAACACTATCATGAGTATAGTATTCGCCATCTTCCCATGTAGCATTGATATTTGGATGCTGCTTTAAACTAGTTATTACTGCTTTGTTAATTATATCAGTTAATGAAGGTGCTTCCTCATAAACCTCTTTAAACTTCTCCTTTAGTTCAATAATCTTATCTACTTCAACTTCGCTGCGCAAATAAACATGAGGTGCATCCCAACTAGCAGATAATCTATTCGCAATTGTCATTCTCATCTGAGATAGATCTTTTTTAGTCTTGCCTGTTTCTTCTTTAGCTACTACTGGCTCTTCTTCCTCTTGCTGACTATCTAAATACTTATCAATATCATCGGAGGTGATTCTTTTAGCGCCCACCATCTCTGCTACCTCTTCAATCTCTACACCTTTCTCTTTAGCAGCTCGCTTAGCTTTAGGCGAAACTCTAATCTTCTCTTCTTCCTCTTCTTTGTCTTGAGTCTCTAAATATTTTTCAACATCATCAGAAGTAATTCTTGCTCCCTCAACTACCTTTGCTACCTCTTCAATGGCTACTCCTTTCTCTTTAGCAGTCTTTTTAGCCTTAGGAGAGGCTTTAATTTTTTTATTCTTCTCTTGTTTATCAACCTTTTTCTCTTCTTTTTCTTCTACTTCCTCTGCTACCTCATCTTCATCTTCACCATCCTGCTCACTGATCTCTCTACCAGCATAATCAGCAGCTACATCATCAATATCTTCTCCTGCCTCTGCCATCACTGCTACTACCTCTGTAACAGGTACAACTGTACTCTCTTGGGCCAAAATCTTGGCTAGTTGCCCCGCACTACTAGCTTCAACTTCATTAGTAATCTTTTCTGTCTCTACTTCAAAAATTACATCACCTTCTGCTATCTCATCTCCAACTTCCTTATGCCACTTTGCAACTTTACCTTCACTCATAGTCAGACCAAGCTTAGGCATTACTATTTCTTTAGCCATTCAAATTCCTCCCTCAGTATTTTATATCTCACAATAATAACCATTCTCTCCTGCTAACTCTAAAGTCTTACGATAATCGATAAATCTAACTGGAGCTGTAGTTAATTCGATCTCTACTTTATCATCTGCTTTAACCGTTAGTTCCCGCTCACCATCAAAGGCTAATATTCTCTTTTTAGCTTCTAATTCAATTCGCTCTCCTGCTTCTATCTTCCTATAGTTTTCAACTTTAACCTCTTTTATCATCCCTGGAGCAATAGGAGCCATAATTGATTTGCCTTCTTCTCCTGTCTGAATAAAGAGGCCTGTCTCATTATCAAGGTGAATATCAGTTAATGCCCCTGCAATAGAAGCCATACCTATATCACCTGATTTTCTCCGCGTTGTAAAGATCTCTTCTAATGCCTCTGGATCCCACAAAGCCCGCGTTCCAATATAACTTTTTTTGACAACTACAGCATCTATTAAAGCAATATCTTCCTCTTGACCGTTAATATAGACCTTTAATAACTTAAAAGGATTTGAAGCCTGCTTCTGTTCATCAGCATTTAACTTAGTAAATGCTCCTGCAGCCATTCCCGCACAAGTACCTTCTATCATTAGCGGGAAGACATTATTAGTTCCTGTAGAGAGAGCTAAAATAGGTGTCTCTTCTAGAGCTTTGACTACCACTCTACTTGTTCCATCACCACCTAAGATAATAATGCAGTCTACATCTTCCTCTTCCATCATCTGAGCAGAGCGATAAGAGTCCTGAGCAGAACTATTAATCCTCAAATCCAAAATATTGACATCAAGATTGAAGTTCTCTTCCTCTTCACCCCAGATACCATCAACAGCTGCCTTACCAATACCAAAAGAATCAGGCATAATCATTACTTCATCGATTTCTAGGCTATTTAAAGCTAATAAAATTCTACGTACTATATTAACCTTCTCAGCATTATCAAATACTGACCCATGTGCTACTAACCTTCTGATATCACGACCTGAAGCTGGATTAGCAATAATCCCTACTTTAGTCATAGTCTGATTCTCCTTTTTAAAGATAGTAACAATAGGCTCTCAATTGAGAGCCTATTGTTAAATTCATTTAAAGAGATTTCTTGACAGCAGCAATTATATCTTCACTATCAGGTAAATAAGCATCTTCTAGTACTGAACTGAAAGGAACTGGCGTATCAGTACTACAGACTCTTGCGACTGGCGCCTCTAGTGAGAATAGTCCTTCTTCCGAGATTACTGCTGCAACTTCAGAAGCAAAAGAACCGCGTTTAGGCTCTTCAGTAGCAATCACTGCTCGACCTGTCTTTTCA
Source organism: Halanaerobacter sp. (assembly GCA_046482455.1). Lineage (GTDB taxonomy): Bacteria > Bacillota > Halanaerobiia > Halobacteroidales > Halobacteroidaceae > Halanaerobacter. Next base: position 7,151 of record JAWOFC010000157.1, read on the forward strand.
ACAGAATTAAGAATTGTTTCTTTATCTAATGGAACTAAAGAGCGAGGGTCAATTACTTCTATCTCTATTCCTTCTTTAGCAAGTTTTTCGGATGCTTCAAGAGCTTTAAGTAGAATCATACCTGTCGCTATAACTGTAGCATCTTCACCCTCACGCTTAACATCAGCTGCACCTAATGGAATGGTATACTCATCTTCTGGCACTTCTCCTTTAGTCTCATATAGAACCTTATGCTCAAAGAAGATTACTGGATCATCATCGCGAATAGCAGTCTTAAGCATTCCTTTAGCATCAGCAGGAGTTGATGGAAAGGCTACTTTCAAGCCTGGAATACTAACAAACCAAGACTCATTACTTACTGAGTGCTGGGCTGCAGCACCGATTCCTGCTCCTAGAGGAGTTCTAATTACCATTGGTACATTAGCCTGTCCACCTGTCATATAGCACATTTTTGATGCTTGGTTAAACACCTCATCCATAGCAACTCCCATAAAACTAGCAAACATTATTTCAGCCACTGGACGGCTCCCAGTCATTGCTGCACCTACAGCACTACCAGCAATAGCTGTTTCAGTAATTGGAGTATCTCTCACTCTATCTTCACCGAATCTTTCTACTAAATTTCCTGTTACTCCAAAACAGCCGCCAAACACTCCCACATCTTCCCCCATTACAAATACAGAGCTATCTCGTTCCATCTCTTCTGCCATTGCTTCTCTTAAAGCTTCAGCATACGTTAAATTCTTCATTATTCACCCTCCTCAAAATATACATTGTTTGTAACATCTTCTGGAGCTGGATATTCACTCTCTTGAGCAAATTCAACTGCTTCTTCAATCTCTTGGTCAATCTTATCTCTTACTTCTTGAATCTCTTCTTCAGTCGCTATCTCTTCATCTAATAAGAAATTAGTAAACTGTTTAATCGGATCTTTCTTCTTCCACTCTTCTAATTCTTCATCATCTCGATAATCAGTTGGATCTCCTTCAAAATGGCCTCTATAGCGATAAGTCTTACATTCAACCAAGCTCGGCCCTCCACCATTTCTAGCCTTTTTCACTGCTTCATTGACTGCTTCATTAACTGCCATAACATCATTTCCATCAATCGTAATTCCTGAAATACCATATCCTACAGCTCTATCAGCTACATCTTTAATGTTCTGTCCTTTTCGACCATCATCTTGATACTGCGGCATTGAAATACCATACATATTATTCTCACAGACAAATACAACAGGCAAATCCCAAACAGATGCCATATTTAATGCTTCATGGAAAGTACCTCGGTTAGAAGCTCCATCACCAAAGAAGCAGACCGTTACTGCATCAGTATCATTAACCTTACTAGAAATCCCAGAGCCTGCTGCAATTGGCAATCCGGCACCTACTATACCATTAGCCCCTAAAATACCAAGACTAACATCGGCTATATGCATTGAACCACCTTTACCTAAGTTATATCCAGTCTCTTTACCAAAAATTTCAGCCATCATCTTCTTCACATCTCCACCTTTGGCTAATAGATGTCCATGACCGCGGTGTGTACTAGTAATATAATCATCATCTTCAAGAGCCTCACAAGCACCTACTGCTATAGCCTCTTCTCCTAAATAAAGATGAACAAAACCAGGAATCTCACCTTCAGCAAAATGCTGCTGCACTGAGCTTTCAAATTCACGAATCTCCAACATCTTCTCTAACATCTCTAATAATTCTTCTCTATTCTCACTCATTTTCTCAACCCCCGTATATTTAAGTATTAATGGAAACTGTCACACTAGCATTAGCTACTGCTATTGACTTATCAGTATCATTAAGACATTCCAACTTGCAACCTCCAGTTAACATGCCACCTTTTTCAACTTCAATCTTCTTCTTACCAAAGGGGATTACTTCAAGAACCTTAGCAGAATCTACTTCATCAGGTTTAGGAACAGCAATTAAAATATCGACTATCATCTCTTCTAATTCTCCTGTATCTGATAAGGTCAACACCCCACTCAAGCAAGTATTAGAGATAGCATCTTCAACTGCCCGACAGGCTGCTTTTGTCATATCTTGTCCATGCAAATCAACTCCAGACCCAATCTGAACTGCATAATTAACTTCCATTTATCATCCCCCTTTTCAATATTAAATATTCTTTTTCCTACTCACTTATAATTAAATGCATTTTTCATGCCAAAGAATAAAAAAATAGCATTTTTTTCTCTCAAGCCTATCAATTCAACAAAAAAAAGACTAACTGCTTTTTAAGACAGTTAGTCTTTCATTACAATTCTATAGATTTTAGTGTATCATTCTAAAACAGTTCTTTATAAATTCCCATTTTGATACAGTGCAGAGAAAAACAGATTATTTTAAATCATACTTATTTATCTTTCTATATAAGGTAGATCGTCCTATATCTAATAATTTTGCTGCCTGGGAGATATTATTTCCTGTTTCAGCTAAAGTATCCTTAATAAGCTTCTTTTCAACCTCTTTTAATGACATTAGCGGAACCTTATAATCTTCATTCTCTCCAAGTGCTGAGCCGTGTTTCACTTTTTCTGGTAGTTCATCAATAGTAATCTTTTCTTCTCCTTCAGATAATACAATCCCGCGCTGGATAATATTTTGTAGTTCTCTCACATTTCCCGGCCAGCTATAACTCTGTAGTACTTGCAGCACTCTATCTGAAATATTCTTCTTACCTAAATCATCTAAAATGTAGCAAGGAAACTCCATCCAAACTATGTATTAGGTGGAGAGGAATTGCTACGGTTTTGACCTTCCTTTCTAATATTTGCCAGTATAAAATCTATTTACCTTCTACATAATAAAATTGTAATTAAAATAATGAAAGTACATAAATATTCTTACAAAAAGTTTAGTTAAAAAACAGGTTTTAACTAGATAGATTATATATCACAAACTCTTATTGTGATAGAAAGCAGGTGCTTAATTTGAGTAATAAAAACCATATTACTGTCCACCATATTAAATTATTCAAACCGACTAAAACTAAACAACAACAATTGAAATTACTATTTAAAAATTGGAATAAAGCTATTCGTTCAGCACTCAAGATAGTTAAACATTGGGGTTTTACTGCTTATACTAAATCACACAAACATACTTATAGGGTATTAAGAAATAATTTCAATCTCCCATCTCAAGTAGCTGTTGAGGCGAATCGAAAAGCAGTGGAAACTTATAAATCAGCTGATAAAAAATATCGTGATAATGTCCAATTTCACAAAGCAGTTGAGGTCTCTTTAGTCAATAATAAAGGTTTTGAATTAATTAATAAAGAAGGTCGTTATATTGCTAAAATTCCAATTGAAGGTAGAAAATCTATCTACTGTCCTTTAGCTTTTGGCAAATATCAACTTAATAAAATAATAAATCCTAAATATAAGCTTAAAACTGCTAAATTATATAAATATAACGGAGAATGGTATCTTGATTTAATTATGGAATACAAGCAACCTAAAAGAGAAACTGATACTATCTTAGGTATTGATTTAGGTATAGTTAAATTAGCTGCATTTAGCATAATTGATAAGCAAGAAAACGTCCTTCACCAAGAGTGTATATCAGGCAAAGAGTTAAGATTTAAAAGAATGAGATATAGACATAAGCGAAAGGCTAAAGCACGTTCTTCGGGTAGTGAAACAACCTCATTAATTAAAGAAAATAGACTTTGTAAAGAGTTAAACTTTAAAATCGCTAATAGGATTATAAAATTAGCTGATAAACACAACTCTTTAATCGTTTTTGAAGATCTAAAAAATATCAGAAAAAATATAACTAATGATAATAGACTCAATAACTATGAAAAAAACTCTTGGGCTTTCTATCAATTAAAACAATTAATTAAACATAAAGCTGATTTAAAAGGCATTCCTTATCAAAAAGTTAATCCTAAAGATACTTCACAAATTTGTTCTATTTGTGGCAAAAAAGGTTACAGATTAAGCCAAAATAGATTTTTGTGTAAAGACTTACATCTGCAAAATGCTGATTATAATGCTAGTATCAATATTGCTAAAAGAGCTATTTGAAAATAGCATACAAGGTAACTTGTAGCCCTTGTTGTCTTTACAGCAAGGATAGGGTTTTTTAGTCAACTATCCTGTAACTTTCTTAATCCTGAACCACAAGGCTGTAGGTTTAAGAAGGTACAAATTCGGTTAATAGACTATGCTGAGCATGGTTTTTTATTTAACAAGCTCCATCCTAATCTTCTTTTGATTAGGGTGGAGAAGTTGACGGTTGAATTTTTTAAGAAAGTGGTCAACTAATACCGGAATATCTTCTAAGCGCTCTCGAAGAGGAGGCAGGTCAATACTGAAGTTATTTAACCTAAAGAATAGATCCTTTCTGAAATTACCCTTTTCTACTTTTTCTTCTAAATCTTTATTACTAGTAGCAATAATCTTTAGATCAATCGGTATAGCTTTAGAGCCGCCAATTCTAACTACCTCTCTTTCCTGTAATACCCGCAGTAAGCTAGCCTGCATTTGCAGAGGCATCTCACTAATTTCATCTAAAAATAATGTTCCTCCGTTAGCTAACTCAAATTTACCTGGTCGACCTTTTCTCTGTGCTCCAGTAAAAGCTCCTTCTTCATAACCAAAAAGTTCACTCTCCAATAAACTCTGTGGAATAGCAGCACAATTAACACTTACAAAAGGACAATCACAGTTACCAATATAATTATGAATTGACTGCGCAAAAAGTTCTTTACCCGTTCCACTCTCCCCTAAGAGGAGAATATTAGAAAAATTTCTACTTGCCAACTTAGATAAGCGCTTTGCTTCTTCTAGGGCAGGACTATCTCCTATTATATCTTTGAAAGTAAACTTAGCTTCTGAACCTACCATCTTATTAACTAGATTCTGTACAACCTCTAACTTCTTAAAGGTACTTACTGCTCCTGTTATCTTTCCTTCTTGATTAATAATTGGCTGCGCTGTAGAAGTAACTCGAATTCTCCTATCATCTCTACAAATAACTATTTCTTCATCTATATAACCTGTACCATCATCTAAGACATCAAGGATTTTGACTTTATCGCCTAATACTTCTCTAACCTGCTTCCCTTTAATATCCTCACCATCTAAGTCAAGGATATTTCTTGCAGCATTATTTATTTTAACTAACTTACCTTGCTCATCGATACTGATTAATGCTTCAGAAATAGAATTCAATACTGTTTGAGAAAATTCATTAGCTACCTGTAATTGCTTATTCTTCTCTTTAATTCTTAAATTATTCTCAATTGCCTTAACTGCTGATACAACTATACCCAAAGTATGAGAATGAACAAGATTAGCAGGACCAGACATGTCCAAAGTTCCGATTAATTTACCATCTTTATCATGGATAGGAGCAGCAGAACAAGCCCAAGAATGATGCTCTCTACAAAAGTGCTCTTCGCCTACTACCTGTAGTGGTCTCTCTTCCTCCAAAACCGTACCTATAGCATTAGTTCCTACCTCTTCTTCATTCCAAAAGGCACCTTTGACAAATTTCAAATCTTCTGCATTCTTCATGATATTTTCATCGCCCACAACATCTAGGATAAGCCCTTCTTCATTAGTTAGCACTACCACATAACCAGAATTTTTTACAAAATCATGAATTTCTACCATAAAAGGTGCTGCAACTTCAATTAATTTTTCATACTCTCTTCTAATCTCATTTAGCTGTTCTTTACTTATGCAGTCTCCTTTACCCTTAAAAGGATCTACACCATATCGAGAACATCTCTGCCATGACTCCAAAACCATCTCTCGTACATTTTCTGTCTTAAAATCATTACCATGCACAAAGTCAGATCGAGCCTCATGTACTTTAGGTTTAAGAGGAGAATAAGATGACATTGAAATACCTCCTATTGTGTTATTATTGTATTTATTAGTAGTAGATGCTGCCTTATTGAATTATTAAAATACAGACTCATATAACAAAGTTGGTGGTTCTTTCTCGACTAGCTTATCACTCAAATCATACTCTGCCACAAAGTTCAAAATCTCTTCTTCCTTATTCCTTGCCTCCTCAACAGTCTCAGCCTCTTTTTCAACCTCTAATAATAATGGATATTCTAAAGATTCACAGTACATTAACTTAAAATCTAGATCTAAAGGCTCATAAGTTCCTAACAAGCTATGTCCTTTAAAAGACATAAATTCAGTATAATCCAATCTTTTTAGCTCTTCGTCAACTGCAGAAGCAGTTTCAAAAGAAGAAGTACCATCTAAAATATTAAGAATCTCACTCTCCTTTATTCCATCAGTAATTAATTCACTATATTCTCTGCGTATATTAAATCTTTCTCCTATATCTGCTTCTTTATAAGCTAATGAAACTAACTTATTATTATCTGTTCTACCATGAGTAACTCTAATAATAATATCTTCTTTAAATAATTCTAAACCATAGTGCACAGTCTCCCAGCTTACTTCTAGGTCTAAAGATGATTTAAGAAAGGGAAACATTTCATATGCTTCTTTTTTATCTTCAAAATAAAATCTAGTCTCGACTTCATATATGAACCCCATTATTATCATCTCCCCATACTATAGATTAACTAATCCAAATAGAAACCGCTTACCTCTTACGACTCCTATTCCATTATTTTTAACTTATCTCTTGTTAACAACGCTCTCTCTTTAATATTTCTGCATCTATAATAAATTTCCTTTCCTCTCAACTATTATTTTTTTCAACATATTTAGATAGAAATTGAATTTTGGGTTTTTAAATGATCCAATTTTTTTCGCCTTGACAAAATAATCATTCTAGGGTATTATATAAATAAGCACTTATATAAATTATTATTTATATTAAAGAGGTGATCTTAATTTCATCAGCTAAAATAGATAATTTAGCTCAAATTTTTCAGATACTAAGCGAAACCAATCGTCTTAAAATTTTATTTGCTTTACAAGATGATTCTCGTTCAGTATCAGAAATTACAAAACTTACCAACTTATCTCAACCACTTGTTTCCTTTCATCTTAATGCTTTAAGAGAAGCAGGTTTGGTAGAAAAATACCGCAAATCAACTTTTGTTTTTAATAAACTATCTGATCCAAAACTAATAGATTTAATCAAGCAATTTAATCAATATAATATTGAAAATTGTCCAAAAGAAAAATCATCTTTTCCTTGTCCACCGTGGCAAGATTAATCAAAAATAACTAAAAATGCTATCTTTATAAAAAGGGAGGAGATTATATGGATTGTTGTGGAGATCAATCTAGTGAAAAAGAAGAACAAAGTAGTATGATGCCTAGTATGGCTAAAAAAATGATGTCGAAGATGAAAGGGACTGACTTTAACCCACAAGAGATGTGTGAAAAAATGATGAGTTCAGTAGAATCTACTGCTAAATTAGCAGGGGCAGCTAATTCAGAAGTACAACTATTATTTGAAGAGTGGGTTTCAGAAGTAGAAAAGGAAATTTTAGAGATATTGGACAATCAGGATGAGGTTGACCTATCAGAAGTAGCAAACGAGTTAAAAATTAGTCAAGATAGTGTTCGCTATTTTATCAGTAAGCTAATTAGAGAAGAAAAGGTCAAAATAACTGACCTAGAAGTTCTTTAAATTTGTAATGGAGGTGCTAGGCAATGCCATTCTTTTATGGAGGGATGTGGATGTTTCCAATGTTAATGCCACTAGTCATGGGCGGAGCAGTCTATTTTTTGTACAAAAAGGGCGTTTTTGGAGGAATGTGTCATTCTAAGCAGCATATGATTACTGATAATACTCATATGGATCAAGTTAAAAATGATTCAACGCCGCTAGAAATATTAAAAAAGAGATATGCACAAGGAGAGATTTCTACAGAAGAATATCACAAAATGAAAGAAGAACTAAAAGAATAATAATTTTTTCCTAATAAAGCCCCGGTACCGGGGCTTTATTAGGTTGACTTCTATCACTTCAAATTAAAGAAGCTCATCAAGAGAATAATGGTCAAGATCTAGAGCCTCAGCTACTCCTTGATAAGTTACTTTGCCATCATAGACATTAACACCTTTGGCTAAAGCCTGATTATCTTGAATAGCATTTTTATAGCCTTTATTGGCTATCTCTAAGGCATAAGGAATAGTAACATTAACCAATGATTTAGTAGCAGTTTCAGCTACTGCTCCAGGAATATTAGAGACAGAATAATGAATCACGCCGTTCTTTACATAGATAGGATCATCATGGGTAGTAGGATAAGTTCCTTCTATACAGCCCCCTTGATCAATTGCTACATCAATTATCACGCTATCATCTTGCATCATCATTATCATCTCTTCTGTAACTAAATAAGGTGCTCTGGCCCCTGCAATTAAAACTCCACCTACTACAAGGTCAGCCTCTCTAACTTCTTTTGTAATATTATATGAATTAGATACAAGAGTCTTAACTTGACCTTGGAAGATATCATCTAAGTATCTTAACTGCTCTACATCAACATCTAAAATAGTTACATCAGCCCCTAAACCTACTGCCATCTTAGCAGAATTAATACCTACAACTCCCCCACCAATTACTACAACTTTAGCAGGGTTAACGCCCGGCACACCACCAATTAATAGACCACGTCTTCCTTTAGTACTCTGTAAATAATTAGCCCCTTCTAAAATTGCCAAGCGACCTGCAATCTCACTCATAGGAGTTAATAACGGCAGAGAGCCATCCTTATTTTCAACTGTTTCATAAGCAATAGCAGTCACATCTCTCTCCATCAAAGCTTTAGTCAATTCTTTTTCAGCTGCTAAGTGTAGGTAAGTAAATAGAATCTGTCCCGGTTTAAAATAATCATACTCTTCAGGTAAAGGTTCTTTGACCTTCATAATCATGTCTGCTCTAGCAAAGACTTCTTCCACTTCAGAGATTATTTCAGCCCCTGACTTTGTATATTCTCTATCTGTAATTCCACTTCCTAATCCTGCCCCTCTTTCAATAATTACTTCATGGCCTTCAGCAACTAAATTACTTGCTCCCGCTGCCGTAATAGCAACTCGGTTTTCATTATTCTTAATCTCTTTTGGTACTCCAATAATCATCTTTTCGTCCCCCTATTTTTTTAAAAACTGCTAATTAATTAAAAACTCTTCAAAATCATCACCGCCGCTGATAATTTTTCCTAAATTGAATTTTTAAACTATCATTAAAATTATAACAGCTTTAACGACAACTAACAACTATCATCTTCAATTTTTTGCCTACTAAAGAGCAGTCTAGTGAAGATAAATAATTAGTTAAAATTTAATAATCTTATTCGCACGATCCGAATAAAATTAGCTTACTATGGAAAAATAGAAGATATATCTTCTATTAAATTTTTGGCATGCCTACCACTCTTTTATCGACCATACAACCCACGGGATAGTAACTACTTACTTAATTCTAAAGTATGCTAAATCTACTGTCATTCCTAAGCATAAACAGCCCCCTTCAGATTAGATCCAAAGGGGGCTTGTTATGATTTCACTTGTCGAGCTAAATCTGTCTATGAATAATATCTAATATCTCGTTCTTAACTTTAAAGTACTCATCTTCATACTCTATCCTCTTTTCATCATCATCTACTTTCTCCTTCTCATCAAATAAAGTATGACTAAAGTCAACATTAAACTCATCTATAATTCTTCCGGGACGTTTAGACATCACAATAACTCTTGTAGCCAGAGATAGAGCTTCATCAACATCATGGGTAATAAAGAGAATTGTGCTATTATTCTCTTTCCAGATATTATGAATTAACTTCTGCATATCATTTCTGGTTAACGCATCTAAAGCTCCAAAGGGTTCATCCATCAAGATCATCTCAGGATTATTAGCTAAGACCCTTGCTAAGGCTACTCGCTGTTTCATTCCTCCTGATAGTTCAAAAGTAGCCTTGTCACCAAAGCCAGATAGATTCACCTCTTCCAAAAAATACTCTCTTCTCTTCTTAATTTCATCTTCGGGCACATTTCTCATTCTAGGGCCAAATTCTACGTTATCCTTAACACTCATCCAAGGATAGAGCGTAGAAGATTGAAATACAACTCCGCGGTGCCAATCAGGACCTTCAATCTTCTCTCCTTGCATCAGACAGCTACCCTCTGTGGGTTCAAGATAGCCAGCAATCGTCTTTAAGAGTGTACTCTTACCGCAGCCCGAAGGACCTAAAACACATACAAATTCTCCTCTTCTAATCTCTAGGTCTATATCCTCTAAAGCCAATACTGAGTCATCTCCTGAACCATAGACTAGCTTTAAATTATTACATTCAATTAAAACTTCCTCTTCCTCAATCACAATTATTACTTTCCTTTCGTATTCTCTAATGATTGCTCAATATATTCTGGGTTAACATACTCATTATACTCTTCTTGTGAAGGAGACTCATCAATTGAATCTTGTTCCTGCAAGAAATCTGAAGTCTCTTTCATAATCTTTGCAAAATCACCAGGGCTATCACTTGTGCCGAAGAACTGTTGACTAATCTGGTCTTCTCTGTTATACCAAGTTGAACCCTGCATCTGCTTTAATGCTTCCTCAGGTGTTATCTCTAGTGTCTCTGCTACAATTTCTGCTCCCTGTTCTGGATTCTCTCTATAGATATCTGCTGCTTCTGATAACATCGTAATAAAGGAAGTAACTACATGAGGATACTTCTCAGCAAAGTCTTTATTTACAATCTCCACATTCGCTGTCACATAACCTCGTTCAGCCATCTCTTCACTAGAAATAATTACTTTACCAGTCTCTAATATTTCCCCAAGTGAAGGCTGCCAGACATAAGCTGCATCAATATCTCCTCGTTTCCAAGCTGCAACAATCTCAGTTGTCTTCATATCCAACAGTTGTACATCCTCTGCAACCCCTGCATTATCTAAAGCATTTAAGAGCACATAATGGCATGTAGATGCAAAAGGAACAGCTACCTTCTTACCAGCTAAATCTTCAATTTCATTAATACCCGAACCTTCTTTAGCTGCTAATGCTTCAATCTCTCCTAATACCTCATGAATCCAAACTAACTCTACATTTAAATCTCTAGCTAAAGCAGTTACAGCATTTACATTTCCTACTGTAGCAAAATCAATACTACCTGATGCTAAAGCCTGATTAGCTTCAGCCCCAGAATCAAAAACAGTAAAGTTAGTCTCAACTCCTTTCTCGCCAAAATAATCTTCAAAGTAATCCTCTACCATCGCTATTGTTTCATCATTAGGCACGCGTAAAATTCCAAAATTAATCTCCTCTGGTAAAGGTTTAGACTCACCTTCTGATTGACTACCTGTATCACCGTCTTGTTGACTACCTGTATCACCATCTTGCTGATTACCAGAACCTCCACATGCTGCAAAAGAAAAGACCATCACCCCTACTAAACAGAATAATAAAATTTTCTTAACTAGATCTTTATTCATTAATATCTCCTCCATATATAAAGTTAGCTTTCAGCTTTCAGTCTTCGGCTTTCAGCAATCTATGACTGAAGCTGACCGCTGATAGCTGTTCTTAATTCCATGCCTTTAGCTGATCGCTGACTGCTGATAGCTGACAGCTAATCACACCTTCCCCTTCCAAAAGACAATCTTGTTTTCTAAAAATCTCAATCCTGCATCAATCAAGACTCCACTAATACCCATAATAAAGATCCCAATAAAGATAACATCACTCTTTAAAAAGTTTGAAGCATCTAAGACCATCCAACCAATACCTGATTCAGCAGCTACCATCTCTGCTGAAACCAAAGTAGTATAAGAAAAACCAAAAGCAGTCCTAATACCAGTGAAAATTTCAGGTAAGCAGGCAGGCAAGACTATCTTAAAGAAGACCTTTCGTTTATCTGCTCCTAGAGATTTAGCACTCAAAATATAGTCTTGATTAATCTTTCTCACAGCCGAAATACAGGCAATATAGATTGGAGCAAAAGCTGCTAAAAACAAGAGTATTATCTTTGAAGTATCGTCAATCCCAAACCACAAAATCAGCAAAGTATAATACGCAAGCGGCGGCAGCGGACGATAGAATTCAACTACTGAATCAACAATTGCTTGCACCTTAGAAAAATAACCACTCAATAATCCAATTGGAATAGCAGTTATAATTGCTAAACCTAAAGCTATGAATAATCTACGAAAGCTAGCTCTTAAATGAACCCATAAAGGCACATTATTATATCCATCTTGGAGTAAGGTAACTAAAGCCTCCCAGGCTCGAGATGGTGAAGGAAGTAAAGTCTTTGAAAATATCCCTAGTTCAGTTACCACATACCAAGCAACCAAAATTAGGATCCAAGTAGTTACAGTTAATATTTTTTCCGTCTTATTCTTTTTTATCCATAACTCGTCTTCATTCTCCTGTTTCTCTTTATTAGTTAAGTCCATAACTTACACACCCTTTATTTGACTTCTACTCTCTTAACTCTTTTTTTACAAGTTAAATTATAAATAATATAATAGCGTATTAATGGTAAAAAATCAAGTCGAATCATGTAGAAGCAGGCAGGGTAAAACCCTGCCTGGAAAATTCATTCTTTATTTATAGAGATTTAATTAAAGTTATAATCTGTAACTATCTTCTCTCTATCTGTTACCTGGTCTAGATAATATTCATGACAACAGATTCCTAAGAATGAACCAGAGATGTTATACAAGTTATCATAGCCTTTATCCTGCAGCGCCATGATTGCATTATAACTTCTCTGACCAGAACGACAGTGTAAGTAGACAGGCTCATCTTTTGGAATCTCATCTACTCTATCTCTTAGTTGACTTAGAGGGATATTAACTGCATTCTTAAGATGACCATTTGCATACTCATCTTCTTCTCGTACATCAATGATACAAGCATCATTCTCTACTAACTCTCTTACTTCATCTACAGCTACCTGTTCATAGACACCATTGATTAGATTTAATCCAACTAGACCAGCATTATTAACTACATCTTTGGCAGTCCCAAAGACTGGAGCATAGCATAGTTCCAATTCTTTTAAATCTTCTAAAGTAGCATCCATCTTAATTGCAGTAGCTATAATATCAACTCGCTTATCTACATTACCTCTACCAATTGCTTGTGCTCCAAGTATCTTACCAGTGGGATCTTCATAAACTAACTTAAAGTGCATTGGC
>JAWOFC010000166.1:0-4573 GCA_046482455.1 Halanaerobacter sp.
GAGTAAAGAGAAAAAAGTAAAGAGAAACTAGTAACTAGTAAAGAGTAAAAAGAGTAACAAGAAAAAAGTAAAGAGAAAATTCAAAGTCAAAAGAAAGAAAAGCAATCGATAATGGATAATGGACAATTAAACGACTAATTAAAATTTAGAGAACCTTAGAGACTATCGAGAAATTATGTTTTTAACTGTTAATTATTTGGACGAAGAAATGTTTTGTTTTTAGCTCACAGCTCACAGCTGATGGCTGAAAGCTAAAAAAGGAGTGATCTTATGTTAACTAAACGAATAATTCCCTGTCTTGATGTGGACGATGGACGAGTTGTGAAGGGAGTTAATTTTGTAGATATTAAAGATGCAGGAGATCCTGTGGAATTAGCAGAAGTCTATGACCAACAGGGGGCGGATGAGTTGGTCTTTTTAGATATTACTGCTTCAAGTGATAAACGCGAAACAATGGTAGAGTTAGTAAAAAAGACAGCTGAAAAGGTATTTATTCCTTTTACTATTGGCGGCGGTATTAGAACGACGGAGGATATTAGGCGATTATTGAATGCTGGTGCGGATAAGGTTTCGATTAATTCTGCTGCAGTAAAGAATCCTGATTTAGTAGCCGAAGCTGCTAAAAAGTTTGGCAGCCAATGTATTGTGATAGCAATTGATGCTAAGAGAAATGGTGATTCGTGGGATGTATATATTCACGGGGGGCGCAAAAATACAGGCATTGATGCTGTAGAATGGGCGCAAAATGTTGAGGAATTAGGAGCAGGAGAGATACTATTAACAAGTATGGATGCTGATGGTACAAAAGATGGTTATGATTTAGAACTAACTTCTACTATTTCAGAAAAATTAAATATTCCTATAATTGCTTCAGGAGGAGCAGGAGATTTGGAGGATATTAAAGAAGTATATACTAAAGGACAAGCAGATGCAGCTTTGGCTGCTTCTATTTTTCATTTTAATGAGTATACAGTTGCTGAAGTAAAAGATTATTTAGATAAGAAAGGAGTTAATGTAAGATGTCTTTAGGTAATTTAGAGTTTGATGAAGATGGGTTAATTCCTGCTATTATACAAGATGTAAAGACTAAGGAAGTATTAATGATGGCTTATATGAATGAAGAGTCATTAAAGAATACAATTAGAACAGGCAGAACTTGCTTTTGGAGTAGAAGCCGAGAAGAACTATGGTGGAAAGGAGAGACTTCAGGTAATATTCAAGAAGTAGAAGAAATTAAGTACGACTGTGATGGTGATACATTATTAATAAAGGTTGAACAGACAGGTGGGGCTTGTCATACAGGACATAAATCATGTTTTTATCGCGGTATTAAACGAGCAGAGGAGCCGGAAAAGGTTTTTGACCCTGATGAAGCTTATGATAATACTCATATAATAGAAGAGTTATATGATGTGATTAATAATCGTAAAGAAAATCCAGCTCAAGATTCTTATACTACAAGCTTATATCAAAAAGGAGAGAATGAATTTTTGAAAAAGCTGGGTGAAGAGGCTACGGAAATAGTAATGGCTGCTAAAGATGATGATAATGATGAAATAATTTATGAGACAGCGGATTTTATTTACCATCTTTTAGTTGTATTAGTCTATCATGATATTCCTTTAGCAGAAGTAGTGGAAGAATTACAAAGTAGAAGAAAAAATAAGTAATAAAATAGAGCTTTTATTTAAAAGTCTAGATTTTTTAGAATATTAAGCAGGGTTTATATCTTTAATCAAGAATAATAGTTATAGAAAAAGTGCTATTATAGTTTAGTTTTTAGGAGGGAGGTTTTTCTGTGAGTGAAGAAAAGCAAATGATAATTTTTGATATTGGTAATGAAAAGTTTGGGATTAAAATAACTAGAATAGATGAGATTATTCGTATGAAAGAGATTACTGAATTACCAGATTCATCTGAGTATTTTGCGGGGATAGTAAATAGAAGGGGAGATATAGTGTCGGTTATTGATTTGCGCAAAAGATTTGGCTTAGATGAAATAACTGAAACTGATAATACACGCATAATTGTAATTGATTTTCAGGGGAATGATGTTGGCTTAATAGTTGATGGGGTATCTGAAGTATTGCACATAGATGAAGCCGATATTGATGACCCCCCTCAGAGCATGGTTGGAATTAAGGATGATTACTTACAGGGAATAGTAAAAGTAGATGAAGATATAGTTATAATTTTAGAGCTTGATAATCTATTGAAATCTAAAGAAGAGATTGAATTAGAAAAAGATAATCAAAAAGATGAGTAGAAGAAAGGGGGATTAAGCAACTATGGATATGGATGAGTTTCAAGAGATGTATGCTAGTGAATCTAGAGAGCATTTAGATCTATTAAATGAAGCATTATTGACCTTAGAAAATGATCCAAATAATATGGAGATGATTAATGAATCCTTTCGAGCTGCTCATACTTTAAAGGGTATGGCAGGAACTATGGGATTTGACCAAGTGAGTGAATTAGCTCATGCAATGGAAAATATATTAGATGAGTTAAGAAATGGTGAAATAGAAGTTACTACTGAGGTTATTAATTTGTTATTTAAAGCTGTTGATAATTTAGAATTATTAAGCAGTGATCCGGAGCAAGTTGAAGATTTAGAAGGATTAGTTGCCGAGTTAAGAAGCTATACTGGGAAAGATGTTGCAAGTTCAACTCAGGAAACAGCAGTAGCTGAAAGTAGTAATGAGTATTTTAATTTGAATGATGATGAATTAGATATGGTAGAAGATACTGCAGGCGATGTAGTAATTATAAAAGTTACTTTAGAATCAGACTGTGTATTCAAATCTTTACGCGCTGATATGGTCTTTGATGCTTTAGAAGAGATTGGAGAGTTGATTAAATCTAATCCTAGTATAGATGATATTCGAGAGGAAAAATTAGATAGAAAGTTTCAGGTCTTGTTCTTAACTGAAGATCCGGAAGAAGTAATATGTGAGGAGTTAAGTGATATTTCTGAAGTAGAAAAGATTGAAGTAGAACTTATTGATGATATAGGTGAACTATCAGCTATTAAAGAGAGCGGAGATGATGAAGTAGATCAATCTCAGGTTAAGAGTGGTAGTTCCAAGAAGGATAAATCTAAAAAGAGTAAGACTAAGTCTCTCTCAAGCCGTCTGAGATCGAGCAGCACTATTAAAGTAGATGTAGATCGTTTGGATTCTTTGATGAACTTAGTGGCAGAATTAGTAATTAAGCGAACTCAAGTTGAATCAGTGGCTAGAAACTATAATCTTGATGAATTAGAGAAAAAATTAAAGCCGTTAAGTAAAGTAACGACTGATTTACAGGATGCAGTGATGGAGATGCGGATGGTACCTATTAGTATGGTCTTTAATAGATTTCCTCGCTTAGTGCGGGATTTGGCCCAAGATTTAGAAAAAGATATAAACTTAGTTATTGAAGGGGAAGAGACAGAATTAGATCGTACTATTATTGATGAAATCGGTGATCCTTTAGTGCACTTAATTAGAAATTCAATTGATCATGGAGTAGAACCTCCAGGAGAAAGAGAAGAGAAAGGTAAGCCGCGTGAAGGATTAGTTAAACTATCTGCTTTCCATGAGGGTAATAATGTAGTTATTCAAATTGAGGATGATGGAGCTGGGATTGACCCTGATGTGATTGAAGAAAAAGCAATTGATAAAGGAGTAGCAAGTCCTTCAGAGATAGAAAATATGTCTGATCAAGAGATTATAAATCTTATTTTTGCTCCTGGTTTTAGTACCAATGAAGAAGTAAGTGATGTTTCAGGGCGGGGAGTAGGAATGGATGTCGTTAAGAATAAATTAGATGAATTGAATGGTTCAATCGATATTAAATCAGAAGTAGGAAATGGCTCGACATTCACTATGAAATTACCATTAACACTATCTATTATTCAAGGGTTTTTAACAACTGTAGCAGAACAAAAGTATGTGATTCCATTAGAATCTATTCAAGAAATTGTTGATGTTGAACCAGAGAATATTCAAACAATTAGACAAGAAGAAGTAATTCACCGCCGTGGTTCTGTAATTCCATTGATTTCTTTACGAGATAAGTTAGGAAAAGAAGATAATTTTGATGAGCAGGAAGAAATATCAACAGTAATTGTAGAGATTGCAAATGATTATTATGGCTTAATGGTTGATTCAATTATTGGACAACAGGAAGTAGTAATTAAGAGAATTAATGATCTGTCAGAAAATATTGAAAAGATTGCTGGTGGTGCTATCCTAGGAGATGGTAGTATTGCACTAATTATAAATGTTGAAGAGATTACTATTGGCTAATAAAGGAGGGAGTCAAGAGTGGCGAAAAAAGTTTTAATTGTTGATGATGCCCAATTTATGCGGACTATGCTTGCAAAACTTGTTGAAGAAAATGGTTATGAGGTGGTAGACCAAGCAGTAAATGGAGAAGAGGCAGTAGCAAAATATAAAGAGAACTCTCCAGATTTAGTAACTATGGATATTACTATGCCTAAAATGGATGGTATTGAGGCAACAAGAGAAATAATTGATATTGATCCCGATGCTAATGTGATTGTCTGTAGTGCTATGGGTCAAAAGCC
>JAWOFC010000191.1:0-4262 GCA_046482455.1 Halanaerobacter sp.
ATTTCATTTAAATTTTTCTCTTGTTTTATAATTTTTCTCTTTTCATTCTTACCGTTTAACTTCCCCATATTCATTCTTCTCTTTTAACTTTTCTATCTTAATTCTTCCCTTTTAATTTTTCAGTCCTTATACTATATCTTAAATATAATAATAATTTTTCCTGCACTAGAAAATTAAAAATTAATAGTAATAATTAATAATATTATGGTTATACTAGATACTAATACAAAATTAAGGAGTGGTTTGATGATCAATCGCGTCAATCTAATTGGTAGATTAACTAGAGATCCAGAATTAAAAGTGACTGCTAACGGTCATACTGTCTGTAACTTTAATTTAGCAGTCCAAAGAGATTATAGTAAAGGAGATGAGGAATCTAAAACAGATTTTATCAATATTTCAGTCTGGGGCCGTCAGGCAGAAATATGTAATCAACATCTATCTAAAGGAAGATTGATAGGAGTAGACGGTCAATTAAGAGTTAACCATTATACCATCGAATGCGACTGTGGAACTGAACATATTAAAAGAAGTGAAGAAGTAACTGCAAATCAAGTAGAATTCTTAGGAGCTCCAACTAAGCAGCAAGATAAAAAACAAGCTGCTAGCAATTAATAAAAAATGGGCATCTGCCCATTTTTTATTTTTCTTTATTATTTAGTTTAATATTCCTTTTAGCTAAACTCCGGAAATAAATCACTTAAAAATTCTATTGTTAAGTATTCATCCATAGTTTCAAAAGTATCTTGATTCTTTAACATTCTATCAGGCTGTTGATACTCAACCCAGGCCATAGCAGACCAAGAAATACCCCTCATAGCTGAAAACTTATCGAAAATTTCTAAAGCTTCTTTTACCTCTTTTAACTGATTAGAAGATAGATTACGCTCATCACAGTAAGCAGCTAAAAAATCATGCCTTTCTTCTTGGTCTAGTTGATAGTCTGTCTTCCATAAGGTAGTTGTCGGTACCATAAAATGACTTAAATCCTGTAAAGGACTAGTCACTAACGGCTTCTCCCAATCTACTAAATAGGCCTCATCCTCTTCTTCATTAATAATAAAATTACCTGAATTGACCTCAGTATTAACAAATGAATACGGTAATAGATTAACAATATCCTCTTCACTACTGCGTAAATCATCTAATTCAGTTACCATCCTATCAATAATTTTCTTTACTTCATACTTTCCCAGCTCAGAATTAAGATAGGTCGGTACTAATTCAGAACATTCCTTCCAAATGCCAGATAAAGGCTTTGGCTCAGTAATTAATTGATGCTCCTCCGGCACCTCTACATCATGAACTTTTGCTAATACTCGTGCAGCATCCAATAAGTCTTCACGGTAGTGCATACTTCTCCCTGAAAAGTAGTTCATAACTAACATTCCTAAGGGAAGTTCCTCTTCTCTATCATCTAATAACAGAGGTTTAGGTGTCACCCCAGACTCTTCTAAATATCTTAAAGCATTATATTCATACTTAATCTGATTATCAAGATTCATCTGACTGCCTGTATTGAGACGTAAGACTACCTTCTTATTATCAGCCTCTATTAAGAAGTTAAGATTATACTCCCCTTGGGCCAAAAAAGAAAGATCAAGTTGCCCAGTTAACTGCAGCCTTTCTTTAAACTTTTCGCGTCTAACATAATTTTCAACCTCTCTTAATAATTCTTCTTTATCCAGTGAAGTATCAGACATAGTTAACACTCCCTAAACTTATTATAGTCTTCTCAGCTAAATTCAAAGCTATCACTTCAATATTTTACAGATAAATAGGTTTCTTCACACCCCAAATCAATTGACAATTGATAATCTAGAATTGACAATTAAAATTCAAGAGTATACAATAATTTTTCTGCACCTCTAGATTAATTGAAAATTATATATCTATTGACTATCTACTTTTTAAAGCTTCATCTCGATTAATATTTAATCTTTCTATCTCCTGAGCAGTATTTTTAGGAAAATGCTCCCATTCATCTGACTGACGAAGTTTTTCCTCCAGCTCTAGAAGTTCAGCACAGAAATCAATATCTTCACAACAGGCTACTAAATCATAATCTAGCTCAGCCCTTTTCTTAATACGCTCAATTGTCGCCTTTAAAACCCCTTCTTGCCCCCACAGCATCTCATCAAATAAGAAAGAATAAGGTTCCTTTGTCCCACAGAGATAATAGCCGCCATCTTGAGAGGGTCCCAAGACAATATCTTTCTCACTTAATAGATCAATAGCATTGATCAATACCCGAGGCTGTAAAGCAGGTAAATCACTACCGATTACAATCTGTTTTTCATTCTCTTGAGCCGCATAGCTTAAGACCTGTTCCATCTTAGCCCCTAAATCTTGCCCCCACTGTAGAAATCTTTCAAAATCTGAGGGAATCAAATCAGCAAACATACCTTTAGTCCCCTCTGGAGTATAAGCTAAATAAAGCTTAACATCCCGTTTATCCTGTACTTTTAATAGCATTTGGCCCATATCTTTTAAAAATGCCTTATGCAATTGTGCACACTCTTCAGGTCTTAACTGTGCTTCCAATCTTGTCTTGGTTTGACCCGGAATCGGAGCCCGACTCATTAATACAATACCAGTCGACAATTAAATCACCCCACAATATTTAATTTATAATTGAGAATTGAAAATTTAGAATTCAAAAGCATAAAATCAAAATACTAAAATCTCTTTTAGTTGAGAGTACTCTAATATACTGTTCTTCTGTTTTTCTTTTCTTCACGCCTCATAGCCCATAGCTATTCTTCTACTCTTCTCTTTTTTCTTTTACTCATTACTTTTTACTCATTACTTTTTACTTCTTACTATTCACTTTTTCTATCCTTCTGTTTTTTCTTTTACTCATTACTCATTACTGCTTACTACTTTAGCTAGGGTACACCCCTCCGTGTTTTTGCAAGCAAAAACACTTCGTGTAGCCCTAGGCTCTCTACTTTGAGCTAAACACTCAGTGCAATCTATATACAGTGTCTTTTGCTTATTACCTGCTTGCTACTCATTACTCATAGCTCATAGCTAATCACCCTTGACGATAAATTTCCCGTAACTTCTTAGGTTCAACTCCTAAAAGATAAAGCAGCTTAATCTTATGCATCAACCAAATAGTACGCCATGTCCCATTCTTCTTCCAACGGCGGGCTGAAGTATAAATCTGATGCTTCAATTGTACTAATTTACCTTCTTTAGCTAATTGTCGCGAAAACTCCCAGTCTTCCATTAACTCAATCTCAGGATAACCACCCACTTCTGCAAAAACTTCGCGCCGTACAAAAATTCCTTGGTCTCCAAAAATGATATTTAAGTATTTAGACCGTAAATTAGATGTCCAAGATATGAATCTTAGCGGCCAAGAATCATCATCAATCTTCAAACTAAAGCAGCCTCCAATCACCTCTGGATCCTCTAGAGCAGACTCTAATTCCAATAATGCTCCCTCTGCTAAGTCTGAATCGCTGTGTAAAAAGAATAATATATCTCCTTGAGCAGATTCAGCCCCATAATTCATTTGATGACCGCGACCTGCTTCAGTCACACAGATCTTATCAGCATGATCTTTAGCTAATTGCATCGTCTGATCCTTACTTCCTCCATCAACGACTATTATTTCTTTATCTCCTTTTGTTGCTAAACTATTAACATGCTCTAAAGTATCTACTATCTCATCTTGCTCATCTAAGACAGGAATAATCACAGAAATATCCATCTTTAGACCTCCATAAACCATAGATTATTAATATCAAGCACTAACTCAACTTCTTCATCTACTTCAAATTCTGAAGGAGGTAAGACTGTTAATTGTAAGACTTGTCCATTCACTAAAATCTCATAAAAGATTCTTTCGCCCACAAATCTCTTGCTTTGAATAGACCCTGCTAAATGAACTTGAGAATTATCATCTTCTCCTGCTGCAGCAAATTCTATAAACTCCGGTCTAATCATCACTTCTAGCTCTTTTCCATCCCCAATCTCAACACCAGAAGCTACCAGCTCTTGCTCGATTGGTAAATCACCTGCTGCACAATGAAACTCTCCGTCTTCTATTTGACCCTTTAAATAATTTGCTTTACCAAAAAAATCAGCCACAAATTTAGTCTGGGGATGTTTATATAGCTGCTCTGCTGTTCCATACTGCTCAATAATTCCATCATTCATCACAGCTATACGATCTGCTATTAACATTGCTTCATCGCGATCATGAGTTACAAAAATAGTAGTCATCTCTTCTTCTAAATGTAGATTACGTA
>JAWOFC010000223.1:0-3798 GCA_046482455.1 Halanaerobacter sp.
TGACTTTTGAGATCTTGTTTTTAATCTTTTAGCTCATCACTTAGTACTGCTTACTAATTACTATATTTATAGGGAGGAAAAATAATGAAATTAGCAGACAAGAAAATTGCAATGTTGGTAGGGCCAAAGTATGAAGATCTAGAATTTTGGGTTGTTTATATGAGAATGGTTGAAGAGGGAGCAGATGTAACAATAGTAGGCAAAGAAGTAGGAACAGAGTATATCAGTAAGTCAGATGGTTTAACGGCTGAAGTTGAAGCTGCTGCAAGTGAGGTGGATAGTTCTGAGTATGATGCTGTTTTAATCCCTGGTGGTTGGGCTCCAGATAAGATTAGAAGATATGAAGGTGTTATTAACTTAGTGCAAGAGATCTATGAGCAGGATAAGATAGTAGGTATGATCTGTCATGCAGGATCAGTTGGTATTTCTGCTGGAATTGTAGAAGGAAAGAAAGCAACTGGTTCGTTGGGAATTAAAGATGACCTAGTAAATGCTGGTGCTGAGTGGGTTGATGAGGCAGCAGTACAAGATGGTAATTTAGTCTGGGGTCGAGTTGTTAAGGATATTCCAGATTACTGCCGGTTACTCGTAGAAAGTATGCAATAAGCAAAAATAACTGTATCTTGCTTGCGGAGCTATTGTAATTAGTTTAAAGCTATGTATATTGATTGCGCACCTAATTTGTAGCAAGTAAAGTGCCTGGGACTACATGAAGAGTCTTGCTTGCAAGACTCGTAAGCACTTAATTAGCTCTAAGCAGAGCGTCTAGGGCTACACGGAGAGTTTTCGTTTTTTGAAAACTCGTAGGGAACAATAAATGCGAAGCTAAGCAGTTAGCTTTCAGCTGTCAACTCTCAGCTATCAGCTAAAAGAAGATACAAAGGCAAATCCGTGCACAGCAAGTAGATAATGAACTGTATCTAGATTGCAAGAAATTATGCAAATTAAAATAATAATTAGGGCATGGTATATTTAAAGTTGGGAAAACTAGTAAATATATCATGCCTATTAATTAGCTTAATTCTATGATTTTAAATAGATTTTTAGCTGCAAAAGATTAATATTAGTTGACAAATCATTTAAATAACTTAAAATCAATTTGAATAAAGGATTTTGGTTTAATGTCGAGAAAGATTAATTAATGTAAACTTTAAATATTGGGAGGGATTCCAGTGAAGAAGAAAGAAGTAATTATTGGTAATAAAATTGGTCTACATGCACGACCAGCATCGGTATTAATTAATAATGCTGTACAGTTTGAAGCAGAGATGAAGATGATTTATGAAGATCAAGAAGCTAATTTAAAGAGTATTATTAGTTTGATGTCTTTAGCAGTTGGCCCAGGGGAAGAAGTAACAATTAAGGCTGAAGGTGAAGATGAAGAAGCAGCTTTGAATAAGGTAGTTGAAGTTATTGAAAATCAGTTTAAAGAGTAATAAGTAGTACTATTTTTTGATTTTAATAGGAGGATTTAAGATGAAGCAGCTAAAAGCAGTATTAATCTTAATAATTGCTTTAGTGGTATTAAATACTAATTTAGCAGCAGCTATGGCGCAAGCTGAAGTGGAAGAAGAACAATTTTCTGTGGGCTATGGAATTCAGACATTAGAAAGGGATATTAAGGCTTTGAATTTAGAGACTTCATATGGTTTTTCCTCTAATTTTGGTTTAGATACAATGTATACTTATAAAGAGGATGATATTCATTATTTAGATTTAAATTTCAAGATGAATCTCTTAGATAGTTCTGATTATGATCTATCTGCAGTAGTTGGCTATCATACAGAATATAGCAATTCAGATTTTAGTAATGATGCACCGCGTTTAGGAGTCTTATATTCTAAGCCAGAGAGTAAGTACCTTGACTTTAATTTCGGCTTAGATTTCTTATTAAAAGAAGATGATAATTATATAGGATATACATTCGGCTTTGATTATAAGTTAACTAAGACTTTGGCCCTTGAAATAGCCCACCGCAAGGTTTCAGGGCAGGTAGAGACTGAAGGGTTAAATGTTTCTTTACGACATTATTTTTAGGAGAGCTTAGAAGGAGAGATAGTAATGGATTTAAAGGATGTAGGAGTTTTTATGGATCGAGATGGTACAGTAAGCAAAGAGATTGGTTATGTTAATCATCCATCTCGTTATGAATTATTACCGCGTACTGCTTTAGCAATTAAAAAGTTAAATGCTCATAATATTAAAGCAATTCTAGCTACTAATCAAGCTGGAGTAGCTAGGGGTTATTTTGAGGAAGAGATGATTGCTAAAGTCCACAATAAATTAGAGCGTTTATTAGCTGCTCAGGATGCTTACTTAGATGAGGTCTATTATTGTCACCATCATCCTGATGTAGGAGAAGGTAAGTTTAATAAAGACTGTAACTGCCGCAAACCAGAGCCTGGTATGTTATTACAAGGTGTTGAGGAATTAGGAGTAGATTTAGAAAAGTCATATATGATTGGTGATAAGATTAGTGATGTTGAAATGGCTCATCGAGTTGATGCTAAAGGTATTTTAGTCTTAACTGGCTATGGACGGGGCAATTATGAGAATGACCGTGATGAATGGGAGACTGAGCCTGAATATATAGCAGAAGATCTATTTGATGCAGTAGAATGGATTTTAATGGATCTTGGAGTGAGTACAGATAATGACTAAGTTAAGAGAATATTTACCAGAGTTTAAAGAACATAATATTCTAGTCTTAGGTGATATGATTGCTGATGAATTTATTTCAGGTCAGCCAGAAAGGATTTCTCGTGAGGCTCCAGTCTTGATTTTAGAACATCAAAACCATGAGATCTTACCTGGGGGCGGAACAAATGCAGCGAATAATGTTTCGGCACTGGGAGGACAAGTCTATGTGGCTGGTGTAATTGGTGATGATCGAGTAGGGCGCCAATTAACTGAGCAGCTAGAAGAAGAAGGGATTGCAACGGAAGGGTTAATAGTTGATCACGAGCGTCCAACTGCTGTAAAGACTAGAATTTTGGCTGGAGGAGAAGAGACGGTTAAACAGCAGGTGGTGCGGGTAGATAAGTTAGAGACGCATGCTATCTCGAAGGAGATAGAAAGAAAATTATTAGATTATGTAGAGCAGATTATAGATGAGATTGATGCAATCTTACTCTCAGATTATGGGAATGGTATCTTCACAGAGAGCCTTAAGGAGAAGGTTATTGCCTTAGGAAGAGAGAAGGATAAATTAATTACAGCTGATTCGCGCTATAGTCTCAAGACATTTAAAGGGATCACTGTTGCCACACCTAACCGTGAAGAGGCAGAAGGAGCAGTAGGTTTTAAGCTAGAAGAGCGAGAAAAGATAGAGAAAGCAGGAGAAGAACTAAGAAGAGATTTAGATGCTGAAGCGATGTTAATTACTTTAGGTGGTGCAGGAATGGAGATCTTTACTGCAGAGGGGTCAACTCATATTCCGCCTTCTAACTATGCTGAAGTCTATGATGTTACAGGAGCAGGAGATACAGTGATTGGTACTTTAACTTTAGCTTTAGCTAGTGGTGCATCGATGGTGGAAGCTATGAAGTTATCTAATTATGCGGCAGGAATTGTAGTGCGTAAATTAGGTGTTGCTACTACTAATCAAGATGAAATGATGCAGGCGATGGAAGAGGGAGATCAAGATGAATAATAAAATTTATGGGATAGAAGAATTAGCGGGTATTCTAGCGGAAGAAAAGAAGCAAGGTAATCAGATAGTATTTACTAACGGGTGCTTTGATCTGCTGCATATTGGTCATACCCGTTATTTGGCCCAAGCTAAGGGCAAAGGTGATA
>JAWOFC010000227.1:0-6467 GCA_046482455.1 Halanaerobacter sp.
CTAGTCTGATTCATCTAAACTTGTTCAATCAAAATAAATTCAGCTTAATTTAAAGCAGAAATTAAGCTTCCAAAATTTATTTTGATTTCACTTCGTTAAGATTCATTACCAAACTAGATTTGAGGTCGCTGCGAAACAATTTTATATAAATCTAAGAAAGTCTTACTTTAATGGTGGTGCGCAGAATAACACTTATACAAAATTTAGATACTTTACCCTTTGATTTTTTAAAATACTTTTACTTTAATCTATCTTATTTCATCTTGAATATAATAAATAAAAATATTTAGCTGAATAAAAAGATGCCTGAACCAGACTGCCAAATAAAATTTAAAAATGCCACTATAATACAAAAAAACAGAAAAACACCTATTAAATAGGTGTTTTAAGAATAAATTTGGTAGCGGCGGAGGGGATCGAACCCCCGACTCTGCGGGTATGAACCGCATGCTCTAGCCAGCTGAGCTACGCCGCCTCATTATTTATTATTGGTTGCGGGGATCGGATTCGAACCGATGACCTCCGGGTTATGAGCCCGACGAGCTACCAACTGCTCTACCCCGCGCTAATATTGAACTCTAATTATGCATTTAAAATGGTGCCGGAGGTCGGACTCGAACCGACACGGGTATGAAAGCCCACCGGATTTTAAGTCCGATGCGTCTGCCAATTCCGCCACTCCGGCAATTTATTTTTTGCCCCTCTTTATCAAGCGACAGTTAGTATTATATTATAAGCCCCCCAGTTAGTCAATCCCAAAAAATAGATATATAATCGATTAAATTAAATTAAAGTTAAAATACTCTACTATACTACCATTAAAACAGCTACTTGATATTATTATAGATAATCCCTTCCAAAATTCCAAAATCACTGACTTGTAATCTTTTTAGATTAGAGGCTTTCATTATCTCTAATAATATAATAATACCTGGAATGATAATATCAGCTCTATCTGGGGCTAAACCAACTATTCTTTTCCGTTCTGCAAAATTTAATTCTTTTAGCTGCTCTAAAATATCCCCTATTTCTGCAAAACTTAATCGATAATTTTGAATCTTATGGGGTTGGTAGTCCTCTAAATTCTGATCTATAGAAGCTAAAGTAGTAATGGTACCACCTACCCCAATTAACATTTCAGCTTTATTGTCTGTTAAAACTTCCTGTACTTGACTTTGAGCTTCAGACCTCATAGCTTCTAAATCATCTTTCCAACTTTCTTTAAGTCTAACTGCCCCTAAATTAATGCTCTTATATTCTCTTATACCATCTATTGCACCAAAAATAAACTCCGTACTACCACCGCCAATATCTACTGCAAGCATATTATCTTCTTGTTTTATTAATCCACTAGTGATTCCTAAATAAGATAATTCAGCTTCTTCTAAGCCGTTAATTACATCAATCTTAATTCCACTCTCCTCTTTTGTTTTATTAAGAAATTCTTCTTTATTCTCAGCATCTCTAATAGCACTAGTAGCTACTGCTCTATAATGAGCTTGATAGGAATCTACTAATTCTTGATATTCTTTCAATACCCCTATAGCTCTTTTTTGGGCTTTAGAATTAATTATACCATCATTAATACCTTCACCTAAACGCGGAGTTCTCAATTTATTAACTAACCTATTCAATTCTCCCTCATTATGTTCAGCAATCAGTAGTCTAATTGAATTTGTCCCAATATCAATAGCTGCAAAATTCATTTTTGCACCTCCAATTCACATTTTCTCCTACACTCATCTGGATTAAATTCATCATACTCAGCATTTAAGAGTTCTTGCACCAACAATCCAACTGGATTATCTCCTCTAGCTAGGTAATGTGCATAATGAGTATGTAGACACTTAATCCCTTCATAATCCATAATCCCGCCTACACCTGACTCCTTAATCACCTTATATTGCCCTTCATTCTTATCTTTTAATTCTGCTAGCTTTTTCTCCGTCATTAAACTAACTCGATAATCAGCATAAGTTTGATGCGCCTCCATTAATTGTTTCTTTAAGTCTATACTACTATCAATCTCTTCTTTTATTTTAGTCACATAACCTTGATCTTCTAATTGAGCTATGCGGTAGTTTAATTCAGGACAAGTAAGCCAAAAAGTAGTAGGGAAGATACTATCTTCTAAAATAGGAGCTGTAGTGATCACTTGTGGGTATCCCACCTTACATTTAACTGGAGCCTTAACTATATTACGCGGCTTACGTCCTAACTGTTTCTTTAAGACTTTTTTTTCTCGACTTAATTCCATTTTCTTCCTCCTTTTTAATTAATAAAAGCACCCCCAATGTTGGAGGTGCTTATCCTTCAGCCATATATATTTATTAACGACCAGTCTTATTCTCCAGATTCTGTTGCAAATCTTGTTGTCGTTCTTTGCTTTCTTTCATAAAATCAGACATCATATCATCAAATGATTTCCTAGGGGCTTTAGTAAATTTAGCCTTCTTCTTATCCTTAGACAATTGTTTTATGGACAAGCCAATCTTACCGTCATCATCAATAGAAATAACTTTTACTTTTACTGTTTCACCTTCTGATAAATAGTTACTTACATCTTTAACATAAGTATCAGCCACCTCAGAAATGTGAACTAGTCCTGTTTCACCTCCATCTAATTCAACAAAAGCACCAAAGTTAGTAATCCCAGTCACTTTACCTTTTACAATGTTACCCACATCAATTGACATACTTAAAAAATTCCTCCTCATAGAATTTTATGTTTGCATGAATTGCTTACATTATACTACATCTACTATTATGTGTCAACTAAACTAGAAGTCTTTAGACAGAGCAATTCTTTTACGTTGTTTATCGATTTTCAATATCTTTACCTTGATTATATCACCAATCGCAACAAAATCCAAGGGATCTTCAACATATTTTGCACTTAATTCAGAAATATGAACCAATCCATCCTCTTTTACACCAATATCTACAAAAGCTCCAAAATCTACAACATTTTTTACAGTACCGTAAACAACTTGTCCTACTTTTAGATCATCTATCTTAAGTATATCCTCTCTAAATATTGGCTTAGGCAGATCAGAGCGTGGATCGCGACCTGGTTTCAATAATGCCTCTTTTATATCCTTTAAGGTATGATAACCAGCATCTAACTCTTGAGCTAATCTTTTTATATTTAAATCTTTCAATTCCGCTCTTAAATCTTTTATCTCCTCTTCTTGTTTTAAAGAAGTAATCTGATGACCAATCTTATTTAATAACTCTTTAGCTAAATCATAAGACTCTGGGTGGATAGGAGTGTTATCTAAAGGGTTTACACCATCTCTAATTCTTAAAAAACCTGCAGCCTGAGTAAAAGTCTTAGGACCAATACCGTAAACATCTTTTACTTCTTGCCGCCCCTTAAATTTGCCAGATTGACTGCGGTAATCTATAATCTTTTCTGCTACTAAAGAAGATAGACCAGCTACATATTCTAATAAGGATTTAGAAGCAGTATTAAGGTCAACTCCTACATAATTAACTACTGATTCAACAACTGTCTGTAAAGATTTATTCAGATCAGAAGAAGAGAGATCATGCTGGTACATGCCAATCCCTAAATGTTTTGGTGCTATCTTTACTAATTCGGCTAACGGATCCTGTAAACGCCGTCCAATTGAAACTGCTCCTCTCATTGCAACATCTAAATTAGGAAATTCCTCTCTTGCTACTTCAGAGGCTGAATAAATAGAGGCCCCTGCTTCATCTACAATAACATATTCTAATTTTACTTCTAGTTCTGAAATCAATTCTGCTATTAATTCTTCAGTCTCACGACAGGCAGTACCATTTCCAATACAGGCTACCTCAATATTATATTCCAAAATTAATTCTTGTAGTTTGTCTTTAGCCTTCTGCCAGAGATTTTGAGAATTGTGAGGATAGATTACAGTAGTAGCTAATAGATCACCTACTTCATCCATCACAGCTACCTTAGCTCCGGTTCTAAAACCAGGATCAATAGCTATAACCTTTGTATTAGGCAGCGGAGACTGCAGCAATAGATTATTTAAGTTTTGGGCAAAGATATCAATTGCATGCTCTTCTGCTGCAGCAGTTAATTTACTTCTTACTTCTCGTTCAATAGCAGGAGATAACAATCTATCATAACCATCTTCAATTGCCTCTTTTATCTCGCTTTTAAATTTAAAGTCCCGTTTAATAAATCGTTCTTCTAATTGAGAGATTATTTTTTTATCTTCAGTTATTACTTTGACTTGCAATATATCCTCTTCTTCTCCGCGATTAATAGCTAAAGTTTGATAGGGTTTCATCCTATTAATAGATTTCTGATAGTCATAATAAACTTCATAGTCTGTTTTCTCCTCAACCTTAGCCTTAGTTACTAAATCTCCTTCTCTAAAAGTTACTTCCCGTGCTAACTTTCTACTATAAGGAGCATGGGCAACTCTAGCAGCAATAATATCTCGGGCCCCTGCTAAGACATCTTCTCTACTTTCTATTCCCTGTTCTGGATTTAGAAATTCAGAGGCTAATTCCTGTAATGAAGTTATATCTTCTTCTTGCCTTAATAAGAAGTCTGTTACAGGAGTTAAACCTCTTTCTTTAGCTTTGGCAGCTCTTGTCTTTCTCTTCTGTTTATAAGGTCGATATAAGTCCTCCACTTCCTGTAATTTAAGAGCGCCTTTTATCTTTTTTTCTAATTTCTTCGTTAATTTATCCTGTTTAGCAATGGATTCAATCACGCTTTCTTTTCTCTTTTCTAACTCTGTTAAATATTCAAATCTATCTTTTAATTCTCTTAACTCTACTTCATCTAAATTTCCTGTCCTCTCTTTTCTATACCTAGCAATAAAGGGAATTGTATTTCCATCTTCTAATAAATCAATTGTCCGCTTTACTTGTCCAGTCTTTAGCTTTAACTCCTTAGCTAACTGTTTTGTTAAATCTAAACTCAATTTATTGATCCTCCTCCACTATTACATACAGAAGTTCATTCTCTTTTACTAAGCCTAAATCTTTTCTCGCTATCTCCTCAATAGAATGATTTGAATTAATATATTCCACACGTTCTTTTAATTTTTTAGTCTCTTGGTCTAATCCCGTAATCTCTTGGTCTAATTTATCCATCTTTCTTTCTAACTTTCCAATCTTTTGATGACCTTGATATAAATTAAGAAAGATATTAAATATAAAGATAACTATAATTCCTAAAACTATTAATGTGATTAGGCGCTTAAGATTCTTTTTAGTATTACTACTAAATTCTTTAGACATCGAACCCCTCACTTTCAAATAGGAAATAATTTCTGCATAACTTCTTTAAGTTTAACTACTATTGACTTGCTCTTTTTACAACTAAATAAAAAGGTTCTTGTAATTAGGTCAATCATAACCATTATATCTTTAATAACCACTGCACTCAAATTAAAGTAATAAATTATAGTTCCTAGTAGGACTCCCCCAAAAATATACCACCGTACTTGACCACTATTTAATTGTATTAGACGCCCAAAAACGATTATAGTCAAGATAATAAAGATAAAAAAATCAAATAAATTAATTAAATAGACAGAAAAAGAGAACTTTCTCTTTAAAACTCGATAAAAATCAAATATAAGACCAATTATCATCCCTACTAATATCATATTCAAAAAGGTAAAAAATTGCAAATATGAAAAAGAAATTATCCTCATCTCCCTTTAGTTTACTTAAATAACCTCTTAAAAAAACTATTTGCTTTAAAAACCTTATCATATTTTAGCTCGCTAACCTTTCCTTCTACAATTAACTCTTCATTATCTAAATCTAAATGCTGCATCTTTAAATCTGAACCAGTAATTATTAAGTTGCCTAGATTAGTCTCTAATCTTACTCTAGTTTCATCAAAATCCATTACTTCTATAACACCTGATAACTCTAATAATTCTCGATTACTTAATTTTAACTCCTGTTCTTCACTCTCTGCCATCTTACCTACCCCCCCTTAATGAGATAAATGTGCTCTCAGCTAATTTCAAAGCTGTCATTACAATGCTTTATAGATAACTAAATTTCTTCACACCCCCAAATTAATTGACAATTGAGAATTTAGAATTCACAATTAAAATTCAAAACCATACAATCAAAAGAATAGAAGCATCATAATCCTACACTAAATACTCTAGCCCCCAATATTTTTCTTTAGCTGAAAGTACTCTGCAATCTATCTGATATTTGTACTTATTATTGTTGCTTTTGACTTTCTTTTTTTGACTTCTTACTCTTTACTTCTTACTCTTTACTGCTCTTATCTTTTAACTCATTACTCATTACTCTTCACTTCTTACTTCTTTTTACTCACCCTCCGAGTTTTCTAAACTACAGAAAACTCTTCGTGTAACCCGATTCGCTCTACTTATAGCATATTAAGTGCGTAATCTATATGAAGTTTTTTTGCTTATTACCTACTTGCTGCTGATAGCTGATGCTGACAGTTGATAGTTTTTTTA